>NZ_JBEBMB010000043.1:0-67259 GCF_040081915.1 Xenorhabdus sp. SGI240 | reverse complement strand
GTTATGTTGATTCTGCTATATTATGTTAGAACATTAAGTGGTCGACTGTATTTACTGATAGTTTATCCCCAAAATGCACAAGCAGACTTAACACAAGAGCAAAAAGCTCAGCTCAAAAATGCTATTCAATACATGAAATAAACAGCAAACACCGCTTTCTAGCGGTTAACCTCTCCATAACGAGGGTAAATTTATGGATAAAGAATTATTTGCAGATCTTCTAAATAGTGTTCATGAAATGGTTGATATTGAGAATGGTGAAATTCAACCTAAACCTGAACATATTCACCGCCACGCTATTCCTGACGTAAAATCTATCCGCGAGAGTGTCGGTATGGGACGACAAGAGTTTGCGGAAATGATAGGCGCAAGCTTTTGGTCATTGAAAAGTTGGGAGCAAAAGCGCCGTATTCCATCGGGAACAGCGTTAAAAATGTTATGTTTGATAGAGAAAAATCCTAATATAATAGAGACATTAAAATCTATTTAACCTATTTTTGACATCTTCACCATTCTAAAGAGGGTGTCGCAAAAAACTAATATTATCCATTAAGATCTGTATTTTTCCTTTAAATGCAGATCTTTTATAGTCTTATTCATTCGAAAATGGGAACCGTCTATTCACATTAAATAGTGATAATTGACGAAGTTATCTTAAATTTTCGTAATAAAACACATAACATATATGATAGGAGAAAAGCCAGTAATGAATACACTATTATATAAATATATATATTGACATAATGAAATTTTCTTAACAAAAACTCATGGATGAATCCATTATGGATCTCAACAACAAAAATATTGTGAACGAGATATATCCCCAGTATATTTTTGCTTATGTCTGCTGTTATACCTGATATTTTACTGACATTTAAATTAACCAAGAATAAAAATAAGCATACGGAAGAAACCTGAAGGAGGACATTATAAAATTTCCCATAAAAAAAGGCCATCCCTGTTCTGACTGATATCAATGATAAAAGTATCAATGAGATAATAGATAACACCAATAAAGTTATGTGGTTAAAGGAGAAAGCTTTTATTTTAGGGTTTGTAAGTCCTATATACCCTCCTATCAGAAAACTAAGAAGCCCTTGAACCTGAAACGGGAGTAAAATATTAAAGGGAACAATGGAAAAATCATATTTATAATCTGTCAATGCATTCAGCAAGGTGAAATTAGAAATAATAAACATGATGAATATTATCTTCATAATCCCCTTGGCATTTCCTAAATTAAAAGAACTTCGGATTAACGGCAGTAATATATACAGAGAAATCATCGCAAATATAAACCATAAATGAGTGGCATCGGATATCACCCTGCTAACATTAACATAGTTTAAAAAGCTGACGGGAGGAATTGTTGTGAATTTACTAATAAAGAAATTATCATAGATATAATAAAAGACCAACCAAAACAATAATACAATTAGAATTTTCTTTACTTTATTAATTGCATAAGCTGTTTGGTTTTCATATTTGTTATTTAGCAAAAAATAACCACTGCACATAAAAAATAACGAAACACCCAACTGGCCTGCTTGCCTGTATAAATACAAAATCACGTCATTATCATGACGTAACAAGAAGAATAATGTGACGTGGGATACGACAACGAAAAATATAGACATTATCTTTAATAAATCTATGGTCAGAACTCTCATTCAAAATCCCTCTTAAATTGATAACATGAAATTTGCAATTTTAGGCGCTATTTTTGCCATGCCTATTTTTGATGGATGTAACCCGTCGGACTCTGTCCCTGCGCTATTGCTCGTCATGATATCTATATTTCCTTCATTAAAACCGGAGTTTTTCAATAAATCCAGATACGGAATGGAATATCTTTCGCAAACTTCCCGACAAACATGGCAATAATCAGATAAATAGTATCCTTTCAGATTTTTTTCGTTCATACCTCTTTTTATTGAAATGGGCGTTGTTATGATGAACCCTATTCTTGATAATGGGTATTGCTTTGTCACTCCTGCCAGCAATAAATTCATCGCGCTAATAAATGTTAATGGGGTTTTGTCTTTACTATCACCTATTTCTATTCCCCCATGAGAACCAAAATCATAGCCAAAATCGTTAACCCCTCCCCATAGGGTAATGATGTCTGGATTGTTTCCCATTTCTTTATATCGTAAACAAATCGCAGAACTATCATCTTTATCTTTTTGAGCTATACATGTTCCTCCAATGCCGTAATTAACAAATTTTCTTAAGCCTAACATCTCAGTCACGATGGGTTGATACCCCCCTCTTTCTGTTATGCTGTCTCCGAGTGAGAACCAAACCTGCCCCGCTAAATGAGATTGAATATAAGACATTTCCTTTCCTCTGCTTTTTCTGGAATGATAATCTGGTCATTTCTGGAGGTATCCTTCTCAGGGAAAACAACCCAGAACCATTAAATAAATTAACAGTTAAATCCGTAAAATATTGTGTGCAACCTATCATTCTGTCATTATTTATAAAGATTACCGATGAAAATAACGATTACTAATTAATCGAAATATTGAAACGAGAGGGAAATACACATTACAATTATCGCCATACTTTTAAATTCCACTTTATCAGTGGGGGAGGAATAGCACGCTTTGAAGCTATTACTACATATCCTGATGGCTCAAGTACCGATACCGGAAAAATTACCGGTGTTGTTGATGAAATTTTAGCTAAAGTCATCGATATTTTAGATCCTTAATTGAACTGATTGTAAAATAACCCCTGCCAGTGTATTTTTTTCGTTCATCCCAGTCACATAGTCACTATGCTTCTGGGAATTCGCTTCTGGGAACTCGCGTCTTTAATGATGTTTATATTCGATTAAAATATCTCGAAACTTTTCGAAATCAGTGAGTTTACCAAGAGCACCAATAACGCTATCGCAATTGAAGATATCCAACAACGCATCATAACTCTGCGCAAAGCATGTTCTGTCTATCCGATTTATTGCACTCAAAAACACCACATGTACCCGTTCATCGCTTCCCCAACGTATCCCTTTCGGGCTGATAACAACGGCGATACAGGTTTTCACCGCATCCAGTTTTATAGAGTGAGGTAACGCTAAGAGACCAAAAGCCGTCGAAGAGGCATGCTCACGTTCATACACGCAGTCGATGAAATCAGCTTCAACATATCCCTTCGTTAACATTTTCTGGCAAACACTTTCGATAAGTTCATCCCGATTGCGAAAATGGGGATTAAAAAGAAAAAGTTCAGGATCAAAAAATAAGTCAATATTTCGTATTAACGTCGCCCATTTCCGATTAGCCTTGGCTGTATCGATTTTGTCCATCAATTCAGAATATTTATCTCTTAAATGGAAAGGGGAAATATAGATAGTTTCATAATATCGTCGTGGAGAAAAATTTATCGTCGTAATCAATAATTCAAACTCTATGCCCTCCAATTGAGCAGGTTGCGAAATGATTTTAATAAGAT
Organism: Xenorhabdus sp. SGI240; assembly: GCF_040081915.1. Lineage (NCBI taxonomy): Bacteria > Pseudomonadati > Pseudomonadota > Gammaproteobacteria > Enterobacterales > Morganellaceae > Xenorhabdus > Xenorhabdus sp. SGI240. The sequence goes on along the minus strand of NZ_JBEBMB010000043.1, from coordinate 63,800 downwards.
TGATCTCATCACCAAAATAACGCAATAATTGATGATAAATTTTATTTTCAATTCCACGATAGCTTGGACACAAAAGCACGGCTCTCACTTTAGTAATGCTTCTTTTTTGCCGTTCAAATTCTGCCCCAACATGCAAGGCAATAAAAGAGATTTCATCTTCATTCAATTTATTGTTGAAAAACGCATTTAATTGCAAAGAGATAAATATCGCAATCTCAAAGATAATTCTGCATTCCTTTTTGATGATTTCCAGCATGGGGTTTTTAGTCCATATTTTATGTTTTAGTCTGGTTTGTAATTCTGATAAATGTAATGACAATAAAGAAATAAAATCATCGGAAGACACATTAATCAGATAGTTTTCTTGTACGGACTCAGCAAGTTGCCGGGTAAATTGATAGAGTTTATCACCAACGGAATTAATGATTTCATTATCTGATTTATTAGAATTTATGTTGGTTTTTAAAAAAAGGTAGCAGGATCTTCTTTCACTTTCAGGCACAACAATCCCAAAACAACATTGAAGTTTGTCGCATAATTCATCTGAGATCAATTTTAGGCTGCTATTTTCTATCGATAATCTCTGATTATCCAGAAATCTGCCTTTCTTCAATCGTTCAATCAATATCAGGAAATGCAAAATAAGGTTGGTGGATGAAAAATCACTAAGATACAGTTCCCACTTATCAAAAACGCTTGTCATTATGTCAATAACAAATTTAATTTGGTTACTGTCAAATATTTTCTCCAATGCTTTTGCATCAATGAAATGATAATTAGTTTGTTCAAAGATTGCATAAGAAACTAATTTTCTTAAATCATGTTCTGCGCCTAATATTTCAACATGACTGTTTTTACATAAAAATTTTACATTAAAACGTTGAAATGATGTATTCATTTTATAAATCAATGCTTTTAATGTAGAATCACTTATACATAAATCACTACTGAGGTTATATATGTTACTGCTTTTCTTAAATAATAAGATCGATTTGATAACAAAGTGTGCTCTTTCTTGATACGTTTTAGGCAGATTATTTCTCTGATAATGTAATTTATTTACGATGTCGTGTGATAATAAATTTTGTGATAACAAATAGCCTTTCCGGCTGGAAATAATAATTTTTTGTTCATGCCATTCATTAATCTCTGCAACATGATTTTTTACAGTTCTTATTGATACCGCTAAAGTTTGAGATAATTTTAATGCTGAGACAGGTGCATTTTTAGTTAATAGATAATCTAATAACTCTTTCTGTTTAATTTTTAGCATAATAATACCTATAAGTTTAAAACAATGGCTTAATATTACGTTTTATATTGTCATTTAAAAGTAGAAACTTGCCCTCTGTGAGTGCAAATATTAATTTGAATATACAAGAAAAAGAGTAGAAATTGTATCTTCATCGAAGAATAGAAATCAATAAACGACGCAATAAGTAAGAGGATGACATGAAGAAAATATTTATTATGTTATGCTGTGGAGCCGGTATTTCCAGCGGAATGCTGGCAACCAGAACCCGCAATGCAGCAAAAGACCAGGCCATTCCTGTCACGGTTGAAGCCAGAAGTGAAAGTGAAGTTGCAGAATATTTTTCTGTAATCGATATTTTATTCCTTGGGCCACACTATGCTTCACAGCAAAAAGAGTTTCAGAAACATGCCGATCGTTATCATATTCCTGTCATGGTTGTTCCACAAGAAATCTATGGAAGATTAGATGGTAAAGCATTACTTGAGCTAGCCATAAATACCCTGAAAAACTAACTTAATTATTTAAATTAAATTTCACCAGGGAATTTTAGAAAAAAAACAGAGAGAGATAAAAAATGCAAGCTTTTATGTCTTGGTTATCTGACTCATTTGCACCTGCTATGCAAAATTTTACCAAGCGACCTTGGGTAGCCGCAATTTCTGGGGCGATGCAAAAAAATATACCGTTTATCTTAGCCGGTTCACTTATCTTTTTTTATAACGTATTTCGTTCTTATTTTTTATTCCTGCCTGATCTTGGCAAGATTGCCAATTATTCCTTCGGAATGCTCGGTTTAATTACGGCTTTTATGATTGCAAATCAAATGATGGAGAAGCTGTATCATTTTCGTTATACGCTGATTGCCGGACTCACTTCGATTTGTGTTTACATGATGTTCATTAAGCCAGAATTTATCGATGGCAATATGCTCGTCAGTTTTGATCGCTTTGGCCCGGCGGGAATATTATTAGGTATTGTCACCGGGTTGTTTGTTTCTTATCTCTTTCATTTATATACCAAGTTAGGATTATTGCAAGAGAGCTCTTTACCTGATTTCGTTGTCGGCTGGATACATGCGATTATTCCTATCTTGATTTCCATCGGCTGCGGCACATTGCTGGTCTTTACTTTTGATATTGATGTTTTTTCTAAACTGCTGTCGCTCTTTTCTCCTATCGCTGCCTTCGGGCAAACCCTGCCCGGCTTTATCCTCATGGCGCTAGTTCCTGCCATCGCCATGTCTATGGGGATTTCCGTCTGGACGTTTACAGGCCTGCAAATGCCAATCTTCATGCTTGGGATTACGGCCAATATTGCGCAGGTGGCTGCCGGTCAACCGCCGACGAATATCGTGACTTACGAAACCTTATTCACCGCAGCTTTAATTACGATGGGCGGAACAGGTGCAACACTTGCCCTGAATCTTTTAATGCTGTTTTCGAAATCCAGAGAGCTGAAAACAACGGGCTATATCTGTATCGGTCCTTCTTTTTTCAATATTAACGAACCGTTGGTATTTGGTGCGCCCATTGTTCTTAACCCGCTCTTAATGCTGCCAATGTGGATCAATGCCATTACCAGCCCAATTATTGTATGGATTTTCATGCGCTCAGACTGGCTAAATATCCCCGCGAAAATGATCCAGGTCGGACAGATACCGGCTCCGTTTTCCAGTGTCATTATTACGGAAGACTGGCGGGCAATTATCTGCTATGCCGTGCTTATGGCGGTTTTCCTTATCACTTGGTATCCCTTCTTTAAGGTTTATGAAAAAAAACGTATTGAGGAAGAATATGCCAATACAAGTCAACAGAATTAATGTGTTTAATTTCATCAGGAAGTTTAAAAATGAACCGTGAGAACAATATCTTAACTCCCGTTGCTCTGGAAATTATTCTCAATGCAGGTAATGCAAGAGAAAAAAGTGAAGAAGCCATTAAATATGCACATGTTGGTGATTTTAAAAATGCCCATTTATATCTGGATAAAGCCAGAAAAATGATGTTATCTGCTCATCATGCCCAAACTGATATTATTCAGAAAGAGACTCAAGGGGAAAGTTTTTATTTAGATCTGTTATTTATCCATGCTCAGGATACATTAATGACTATCCGCAGTGAGCTTAATTTGAGAAAAGAAATAATTAGCCTTTATGAATTAATTCATAAAATTACCAATGAAAACAAGTAAAGGAAAATGCCATGATAAAAAATAGTGCTTTATTTCCAGAGAATTTTCTTTGGGGTGCATCAAGTAGTGCTTATCAGGTTGAAGGTGCCGCAGAAGAGTATGGTAAAAAACTGTCACAACAAGATGTTATTAATCATAATCCAGGTTTTGCCGATACTCATATAACCAGTGATCATTACCATCGCTATAAAGAAGATATTGCGTTAATGAAAGAACTTGGTTTGAAATCTTACCGTTTTTCTGTTGCATGGTCGCGTATTTTTCCGGATGGCATCGGGAAAGTGAATGATAAGGGAGTCGAATTTTATCATAATCTTATCGACGAACTGTTGAAAAATGGAATAACGCCAATTCTGACACTATACCATTATGATATGCCTATGGCGCTGGTCGAAAAATATCATGGCTGGATTAATCGGCAAAGTGTAGATGATTTTGCCTATTATGCCGAATTTGTTATTAAAGAATTTAGCCAGAAAGTGCAATATTGGCTAACCATCAATGAACAAAGTATTATTGTGCAATTCTGGACGAAAAAGTGTTTGATCCCAGAGCACTATCTGCATGATGAACAAATCAAATATCAGATCAACCATCATATGAATCTTGCCCATGCCATCGCCTGCAAATTAGTTCATCAGTGGGTTCCCAACGGTTTGGTCGGCGCTGCCTTGGGCTATTCCGCCATTTATTCACTCACCAGTAAACCAGAAGATAATTTGGCAGCTCAAAATGCCAATGATCTGCGTAATTACTACTTCACCGATATCTACCTGAAAGGGCACTATCATCAGTCAGCACTCATCTATTTAAAAAATCAGGGGCTGGCACCACATATCGAAGCGGGTGATATGGAATTGATTAAAGAAGGTTATTCTGATTTTCTGGCCATTAATTATTATTGCAGCCATGCCGCTGCCGCCGCACCCAAAGGTGCCCAACGGCGAATGGATGGCTTTAACCCAACCGGTGTTAAAGGGCAAATTGATGGGCATGAAATTCAGCCCGATTTCTATCAAATCCATAAAAACCCACATCTTGATACAACCGACTGGGATTGGGCAATTGACCCCGTTGGATTGGAATATCTTTTGCGGGATTTATATACCCGTTATCAGAAACCATTGATGATCACAGAAAATGGCTTTGGGGCCGATGATAAGTTGGAATCTGATGGCTCGATTCATGATGATTATCGCATTAACTATATTCAACAACATATTAATGCCATTAAGCGGGCAATGGATTATGGCGTTAAAGTGATTTCCTATAACCCGTGGAGTTTTATGGATCTGCTTTCTACCAGCAATGGATATAAGAAAAGATATGGTTTTGTTTATGTTAATCGAACAGATGAAGATATTAAAGATCTTTCCCGTTATAAAAAAGATTCGTTTTACTGGTATCAGAATGTTATTCAAACTCAGGGTGGTTCATTAAAAAAATCCTGATCTTATTTTTATACCAGCCCAACTTCAAGATGCGTGTTATATTTCCCCTCTGCGTGGGGAAATATAAGGTCTCGCGTCGTCTTGCGGATTGCAGCTTGAAGTTTATCGAGCATATACCGAATAAATTTCGGGTGATAGTTTTAAAGATAAAAGATATATAAGCAGGTAAATTTTATGGTTGAATATTCGGTGGTTGTTACCGCTCCTTCCGGGCTGCATACGCGGCCCTGCGCCCAACTCTGTAATTTTGTTAAAAATTACAGTGGCAAAATTGAAATGATCAAAGGCGATAGAAGTGTCAATCTAAAAAGCATGTTTAAAGTGATGTCAATGGGAATCAAAAGTGGTACAGAGGTGATTATTCGGGTTGAAGGCGATAATGAGAAGGAAATGGCAACATCGGTCGTGGAATTCATCCGTAATATAAAAGACTGAGTCATTGACCTTATTAATCCATTTAAATTGATTCAATTAATCATAAATAAGGAGTATTATTTTGTGATTTCTTTTGACGAAATGGAGTATATTGCACATTGCTTAATATCCCCGACACAATTAAACAAATATATTAAATACGGTCATGTCAGCGCCGTGATCCAAAGTAAATCTGGACATATTTATACTGGTATTAATATCGATACGGCTTGTTCTATGGGGTTTTGTGCAGAGCACAGTGCCATTTCTGAGATGATAAAGCAGGGTGAAACACAGATAATCAGGATTATTGCTGTCAATCGGCATGGCAATATCCTTCCTCCCTGTGGCCGTTGTCGGGAATTTATCAGCCAAATAAATCCAGAAAATAGCCATGCAGAAGTCAAGGTCACGCAGGAAAAAATTTTGTTTCTTAGTGAGCTATTGCCTTTTGACTGGAAGGATCAATATTAGTGCTTTCCCAAAACTGCCCGATTAGTGATTCGGGCAGTTCCAATTAGAATAGATCGGAGTGCGTTCCTGTTCTCTCAAATCTAATCAGATTATCAGTAATTTTGTAAATAAGTATCCAATCAGGCTCTATGTGAGCATCCCTGTAACCTTTGTAATTCCCTTGCAGGGGATGATCTTTGTATATAGTTGGCAAAGGTAGCTCATTGTTAATTAAGAGTTTCATTAGATCTTTCAACTTGCTCATATCCTTATGGCGTTTTTGAGCCAGTTTCAAATCTCGTTGAAATTGACTTGAGTATTCAATTTCCCGTTGCTTCATGACTCATTAAATGCCCAATTTATCAAATAGATCGTCAACATCTTTCGCTTTATGGATATTTATACCGTTTTCACTATCAGCAATGGTTTTTGCAGTCAGTGCGTTAGGGATACGCATATCGAACGGTAACGCCTTCTCTTTGGCTACTTTGGTCAAAGTCATTCTGATTAAGTCAGATACCGTTAAACCCATGCTAGCCAGTACTTCAGCAGCTTCATTTTTTAGTGTTTCATCTATACGAGCACGAACAAATGCATTTGCAGCCATGTTGAATCCCCTATGTTGATCAATAAACATACCGTAGCTCAATTGAGATACATAATCAAATATAAAGACATTAATCGAAATATGCAGCCATTCGGGATAAAAGAGAAAATATGAGAGTGATGACTTAAAACTGCCCGATTAGTGATTCGGGCAGTTCATATTTTGGGTCATCATAGAAAAGTTATTGCGCGGAAACGGATTCCATCCCCACTAATCCCACTTTGAGATAACCCGCTTTACGTAGAGAATCCATGACGCTCATCAGGGTTTCATAATCCACGGTTTTATCAGCCTGGAAGAAAATTGTCGTGTCTTTGTTGGACTGCGTGGTTTGATCCAATACCAAAGACAAGTTATCACGATCAATGGCCTGCTCTCCCACATACAACTGCTTATCTGCTTTCACCGTCAAAAATACCGGTTTTTCTGGTCGTGGTTGCGGTTTAGCGGTTGATGCCGGCAAATCAACTTTGATATCTACCGTTGCCAATGGTGCTGCCACCATGAAAATAATCAGCAGTACTAACATCACGTCAATAAACGGCGTGACGTTAATTTCATGCAGTTCGCCGTTATCGTCCAAATCTTCATTAAGACGCATTGCCATAATTTATTACCTTGCTTCTGTTTTTTCTGCTTTGCTTTCAACCAGATCAAGATCACGCCCCAGCAACAGGATTGCTTTAGCGGCCATGTCACCCACCTGACCACGGTATGACGAAATAACGCGGGCAAAGACGTTATAAATCACTACCGCAGGGATCGCTGCCACCAGCCCCAATGCTGTCGCTAACAGGGCTTCCGCAATCCCTGGTGCAACCACAGCCAGGTTAGTCGTTTGTGAATGCGCGATGCCGATAAAACTGTTCATGATCCCCCAAACAGTACCAAACAGCCCCACAAATGGAGAAATTGCACCAATGGTCGCCAGATAACCGTTACCACGCCCCATATGGCGGTTAATTGCTGCGACGGCACGTTCCATACGGAACGAAGTTCGCTCTTTAATTCCAACCTTGTCAATGCTGTCAGCAGACAGGGTGCGCTCTGACTGTGCTTCACTCAACAACAGACGACTGACGCTGCGATTGCCAAAATCTGTTGCAATCTTCACTGCCGCATCCAGATTGGCAACGTCAACCAAAGCCAATTGCTCCTTGCACAAACGGCGGCGGGCCATTAAAAGTTCAGCCCCTTTGGAGAACAGCAGCGCCCATGTGATGACAGAAGCAATCACCAACCCCACCATGACGGTTTTTACTACTACATCTGCGTTTTGGTACATGCTCCAAACAGATAAATCCGTTGCAAAGCCGCCGGACGGGTTGCCAGAAACGTCTTCACCAGGTGCCGCAACGGTTTCAGTCGTCACGGTTACATTTTCCGTTGTATCCGCTGCCACAATTGGCGCATCTGCGGTTGTTGGTGCATCAGTTGTTGGTTCAGCCGCTTGTGGTGCTGCGGAAGATGCTGGTGCTGCCGGAGAAGCGGCTACCTGAGCAGCGGACTGATTTTCTGGTGTGGCTGGCGTGGTGTCAGCCCATGCTGAACTTGTTAATCCGAGTGCCAATAGAATAGAAGCTGTCAAATTACGCATCAGTTAGCCTTACTCTCTTTCTTATAGATTCTGTTACTTAGCAGTGAATCGCGTTTACTCATCTTGCTAATCCTAATATGTCCTGCGTCATGGCCCACCTTTTAACCCTGTATCTTCGCCCTCTTGCAGCCTGATAACGGCACTGCAAGGTAAATTCAGGAAGATGCGGGTTTCGTTTGAACCCTGAACCATACCTCTTACCTCGAAAGAGGAAAAAGTCCGCGACAAATGATATCAGACATTTGGCGATTTGATAGTAATTATCATTACTATTTAATAAAAAAGTACCACTTAATGATGTTCTTTCATTAATCGATCCTGATTTACCCTCACCCGCTCACCGTGAATTTTCGTCAAGTTACTCGAATCTCTTTGGTAAAACGCCCCAAATCTTTTAACTTGCTAATCATTATTTGCACGATTCTATTTAGAGACAGGCAGGAAATAACTTGGGGAATGATGCCATGACAGAAAAAAAACTCGAAACCTTATTGGTTAGTGCAGGGCGACAAAAAAGATATACGCAAAGTGCCGTTAATCCCCTGATTCAACGCACTTCATCTGTCATTTTCGATACTGTTGAAGATTTAGAACACGCCTTGAAAAACCGGGCCAGGGGTGAATTATTTTATGGGCGCCGTGGCACACTGACCCATTTCTCTTTCCAGGCCGCGATGGCTGAACTGGAAGGGGGGGCTGGTTGTGCACTCTATCCTTCCGGTACGGCCGCTATTACTCATTCAATTCTGGCATTTGTGGCAACCGGTGATCATGTTTTAATGACAGGGACTGCCTATGAACCTACACAGGAATTTTGTCATCATGTTCTGAAAAAAATGGGGGTTTCCACCGATTATTTTGACCCCATGATCGGAGAAAACATTGCGGCGCGGATTCAACCTAATACCAAAGTTATCTTTCTTGAATCACCCGGCTCTCTGACGATGGAAGTGCAAGATATTCCTGCCATTGTACGTGCTATTCGACAAGTCAATTCTGAGATTGTCATTATCATTGATAATACATGGGCGGCTGGCGTACTGTTTAAGGCGCTGGAGTTTGGCATCGATATTTCCATCCAATCCGCCACCAAATATATTATTGGTCATTCAGACGGGATGCTGGGCACGGCCGTCGCCAATGCACGATGTTGGGAAACGCTTAGAGAAGGATCTTACTTGCTAGGGCAAATCGCCGATCCCGATACCGTGTATATGGCAAACCGAGGGCTGCGAACGTTAGCGATTCGTTTAAAACAACACGAAGAAAACAGTATCAGAATTGCCAAATGGCTTGCGCAGCGGCCGGAAGTTGCCGAAGTTTATCACCCTGCCCTACCTTCTTGCCCGGGGCATCAGTTCTTTCAGCGCGATTTCACCGGCTCCTGTGGGCTATTTTCTTTTCTCCTGGATACCCAGCTGACACACCAACAATTTGCTGATTATCTCAATAACCTGAATCATTTTAAGATGGCCTTTTCGTGGGGAGGTTTTGAGTCATTAATTTTGGGCATTCAACCAGAAATGCTGCAACGACTGCGTCAATACCCTTCGCCGCAAAAAACGGGCACCTTATTCCGTCTCCATATCGGGCTGGAAAATCCACAAGACTTGATTGATGATCTGGAAGCCGGTTTTGCTCGTTTGGCGATTCGTTAACGTTCACCTTTTAATTGTGGCTATCTCTTTTACTGCGTATTTACAGATAGCCACGGTTTCCCTGATGCTGATTCAAATCCCCCCCTATCTCATCATTTTGCGGTACACTGAGGCAGATCTGTTTGTTAATTATTTTTACTCGCAAAAGTCACAGGATAAACAATGGAAACGTTAAGCGAGATCGTGCATGCACTCTGGCATCATGATTTTAACCAACTGGCCAATCCAGATGTCATCTGGGTTATTTATGGCGTCCTCTTTGTCACGCTAGTGTTGGAAAACGGGCTACTGCCAGCCGCCTTTTTGCCCGGCGATACTCTTCTGGTGCTTTCCGGTGCTCTGATTGCCAAAGGTGTCTTGAACTTCATCCCTACGGTAGTTCTGCTCACCATCGCGGCAAGCCTGGGTTGTTGGCTGGGTTATTTACAGGGGCGCTGGCTCGGCCATACCCGTATTGTCAAAAACTGGCTGGCTCAACTTCCCTTGCAATATCGCCAACGTGCCAATGTATTATTCTCTAAACACGGCCTGTCTGCCCTGCTTATCGGACGCTTTTTAGCATTTGTGCGCACTCTCCTGCCAACATTTGCCGGTATTTCTGGTCTAAATAATAAACGCTTTCAATTTTTTAACTGGTTAAGTGGCTTCTTATGGGTCATTATTATCGTGGGTTTTGGCTATATTTTGAACCAGATCCCTTTCGTTAAAGCACATCAAGATATGGTCATGAATATTTTGGTGATTTTGCCTGTCATTCTGTTGTTCAGTGGGTTATCCGCTTCTCTGCTGATGTATTGGCGTCATAAGAAAGGAATAGCAAAGAAAAACAAATAACAGGCTGAATGGCATCCCAGGATGCCAATACACTGCAGAATTGGGCGGGTTTACGGAGGGTTTAAAAGAAAAACGAATCAATAAAGTTATCCACGCCACTCGTCGGTTTTTTGGAAAGTCCGGGCGTAGAAATTTATCTTTCAGATTACCAGCTTGATGGCAGATCTATTCCAGCCATAAAAAGTTCCAAACCTAAAGGAGGTAATAATGGGTCAGCAGACAATTATTAAACTCGCTGATGAGAATCACATGCCACAATTAGGGCTTGGCGTTTGGAAAGCGAGTAATGAGCAGGTTGTTAAGTCTATCCATACCGCATTAGAAGTCGGTTATCGCTCCATTGATACAGCCACCATTTTTCATAATGAAGAAGGTGTGGGAAAAGCCTTAAAAGAAACTGATATCCCACGCGAAGAAATTTTCATCACCACCAAGCTCTGGAATGATCGCCACCTGGATGCTCGTGCAGCATTACAAGAAAGCCTGGGCAAACTACAGTTAGATTATGTTGATCTCTATCTCATTCAGTGGCCAGTGTCCGAACAGGATCATTATGTTGATGCATGGAAGCAACTGATTGAACTGAAAGAAGCCGGCCTGACTCGCAGTATTGGCGTCTGTAATTTTCATATCGAGCACTTACAAAAAATAATACAGGAAACGGGGGTGGTTCCCGTCATCAACCAAATTGAACTGCACCCCTTACTACAACAGCGACAACTTCACTCATGGAATGCCACCCATTATATTACAACCGAGTCTTGGAGTCCGTTATCACGGGGCGGAAAAGGCGTTTTTAATTCTTCATTGGTTGAACGTCTGGCATTTAAATACGGCAAGACGCCAGCGCAGATTGTGATTCGTTGGCATCTTGACTGCGGCATGATTGCCATTCCTAAATCGGTTACACCTTCCCGTATTAAAGAAAATTTTGATGTATTTGATTTCAGACTGGAAAAAGAAGACTTAACCGCCATGGCTGAACTGGACATCGGGAAGCGCATAGGCCCAAATCCCGATACTTACAATCAATTCTAGTGAGTAAAATCACCCGCCATAGATTCATCTCTCCATCCCAATGAGCCTGAACGCTGTTCTTTAACAGGGTTCAGGCCATGTACCTGAATAAAATCCTCTCCATAAAACACAATAATTCATCAATAAAATCAAAAAAATTAATAATAACTATGTTTACTATTTATGTATAAACCATGTTATAGACTTACTTCACATTGCTAAATAACAGGTATATTAAATAGATAATTGAAGCACGCAGCGTGTTTATGACAGCGTTCAATCTATCTGCTTACATCAACGTTCCAAACAAAATCTTAAGGAAATGATAATGGTTTATATGGTTATTTCTTTATTAATGCTTATTCCTTTTTTCTTCGCCTTAAAATGGCTCCTGCTGTCACATCGGATCCACCACAACGCAGCGGGGATCTTACTTGCAATCGCAGCGATGGCCTTTCATATGTATATCTTTCGTTTTGACAATATTCCGATTGTGCATATTAATGTTGCTCATCAGCCGATTGTGTTTTATGGCGCAGTCATGATTGCACTTCTACACGGCGTACTCTATTCCATTTGTTTCAGGCGGTATTATGGAAAGAACATTGATAATGAGGAAAGTTATCCGCACAATAACCAACGGTAATGTCACATTACCGTTGGTTATCATCATCTTGTGCTTTACTTTCTGCTTCATCAGAAGATTTAGTATTGGCCGTCAGCAGATAAGGGGATTGTTGCCAGCGACTAGGAGACAGTTTCAGCAAGTTATGAGCCAGAATAAACCCAATCGCCAAAGAGAGCAGGAGCATTATCCTAAGTAAGTTCGTTGTGTTATCGACCTGTTTAGCCTCAGTCGCCAATCGATGTGTATCCAGTGTCAGGCGAAGAAAACCTTTTGGGTGATTTTCTCCTGGTATCGGCACAACAATTTGTTGGTTGAAATAACTACTGGATTTTTTGCCTTCCAATGATAATCGTTCACGAACAGAAACCGGTTCACCACTTCGTGCTATCTGTGTGCCATTTTCCAGATAGACACTGGCATCCAAAATGCGGCTATTACTCGTTAAGTAATCTAAGTTAGCGACAATCTTTTTATTATTAAGATCTTTGCTACCATTCTCCATATAATCAGACAAGCTGAATGCGACCTGTTTTGCCAATGTTTTCGCCAGATCTTCAAATTGATCCATATGCGCCTGTTGTTGAGAACGGCTGAAATAGGAAACTCCCTGCATCAGCAGTACTAGCAGAGCTATACATATTAATATAATCGCCGTCTTGTGCAGTCTAATTTTTAGCTTGGTTTTTATCATCGTTATCTCGTCCCATGTTCAGAAAGCACATGTTGCCAGATGCGGTAATGATAGGATAGTTTGAAAAGCGTTTTTTGCCTGCACCAAATTATATGGAATTACAGGAGTCAATGTTCATGTCTAATAATCTGGCCTATCGCTATTTACCGGATGAGATCCATAAATGGCCCGGATTACCCCTATCCCTCAGTGGTGATGAAGTCATGCCTCTGGATTACCGGGCAGGAGATAGCGGCTGGTTGCTGTATGGACGTGGTTTGGATAAACAGCGTATCAGCGAGTTCCAGCACCGATTGGGCGCCGCCATTGTGGTGGTTTCTTCATGGCGGATCGATGATTATCAGGTTGTCCGTATTGCCGGTAGCCTTTCGCCGCGCATTAAACGGCAGGCAGATGAGTGCCGTTTAGATGTCGTTCCCTTGGGGCAGATCCCTCGCCTCCGCTCGCCTGGCTTATTGGTGATGGATATGGATTCTACCGCTATTCAGATTGAATGCATTGATGAAATTGCCCGCCTGGCCGGAGTGGGTGATAAAGTGGCGGAAATCACAGAGCGGGCGATGCAAGGCGAACTGGATTTTTCAGAAAGTCTGCGCGAGCGAGTGGCACAATTGGCAGGTGCCGATGCCTCAATCTTGCAGCAAGTGATGGAAACACTTCCGCTTATGCCAGGGCTAACCAGTCTGGTTCGCAAGTTACAATCATTGGATTGGCATGTCGCTATTGCCTCCGGTGGTTTCACTTTCTTTGCCGACAATCTTCGCCAGCAGCTACGCCTTTTTGCCGCAGTCGCCAATCAACTGGAGATAAAAAATGGCAAGCTGACCGGTAAAGTCAAAGGGCCGATTGTCGATGCCAAATACAAGGCAACCACGCTGATAAGATTGGCAAAAGCCCTGAATATTCCTCTGAGTCAAACCGTCGCTATTGGGGATGGTGCCAATGATCTGAAAATGATCCGCAAGGCAGGGTTGGGGATCGCCTATCATGCTAAACCAAAAGTTTACACTCAGGCCAAAGTTGCTATCCGCCATGCAGATTTAATGGGCGTCCTGTGTGTATTGAGCGGTGGTTTGAAACACGAAGAACGCTGACAAAAGTATTATATTGAGGAAGTACAAAGTGGCAAAAGCAGCAAAACGGGCATTTGTCTGTAACGAATGTGGTGCGGATTATCCCCGTTGGCAGGGGCAATGTACCGCATGTCACGCATGGAATACCATTACGGAAGTGCGTTTAGCCGCCGCTTCATCATCCCGCAATGAGCGTTTTAGTGGCTATGCTGGGGACGCTGGGATCAGTAAGGTACAGAAACTCTCTGATATCAGCCTGGAAGAACTGCCCCGTTTTTCAACCGGGTTTATAGAGTTTGACCGGGTGCTCGGTGGTGGTGTGGTTCCCGGCAGCGCCATTTTGATTGGCGGTAACCCAGGCGCGGGGAAAAGTACTCTGCTTTTACAAACCATGTGCCAGCTATCCACCCAGATGAAAACCCTGTATGTGACAGGGGAAGAGTCATTGCAACAAGTGGCGATGCGAGCATATCGGCTGGGTTTGCCGACAGATCAACTGAATATGTTATCGGAAACCAGCATTGAGCAGATTTGTCTGATTGCAGAGCAAGAACAACCTAAACTGATGGTGATTGATTCAATTCAGGTCATGCACATGGCTGATATTCAATCGTCACCAGGCAGTGTTGCACAAGTCAGGGAAACCGCAGCCTACCTGACACGGTTTGCCAAAACCCGTGGTGTTGCCATTATTATGGTTGGGCATGTAACCAAAGATGGCACTTTGGCTGGTCCCAAGGTGCTCGAACACTGTATAGACTGTTCTGTCATGTTGGATGGTGAAGCTGATTCCCGTTTCCGCACCCTGCGCAGCCATAAAAACCGCTTCGGTGCTATTAATGAGCTAGGTGTATTTGCAATGACCGAACAGGGGCTACGGGAAATCAGTAATCCTTCCGCCATTTTCCTGAGTCGTGGCGATGAAATTACCTCGGGTAGTTCGGTTATGATTGTCTGGGAAGGCACGCGGCCGTTGCTTGTTGAAATTCAGGCATTGGTAGATCACTCCATGATGGCAAACCCACGCCGTGTAGCCGTCGGGCTTGAACAAAACAGGCTGGCTATTTTGCTTGCCGTTCTGCACCGACATGGCGGTTTGCAAATGTCTGATCAAGATGTATTTGTGAATGTTGTCGGTGGGGTAAAAGTTACGGAAACGAGTGCTGATCTGGCGTTATTGCTCTCTTTGGTTTCCAGTTTCCGCGACAGGCCTCTGCCCCGTGATCTGGTGGTATTTGGAGAAGTGGGGTTGGCGGGAGAAATTCGCCCTGTTCCTAGTGGGCAAGAACGCATTTCAGAAGCCGCTAAACACGGTTTTAAACGCGCTATTGTTCCTCATGCTAACATGCCGAAAAAATCACTGCCTGACATGAAAGTATTTGGTGTCAAAAAGCTGGCCGATGCGTTATCTGTTCTGGATGATTTGGATTAATACACAATCTGTTATTCTTTTTAGAACTATACCAATCCAATTTCAAGGTGCGTGTTATATTTCCCCCCACAGCGGGGAAATATAAGGCCTTGCGTCGTCTTGCGGATTGCAACTTAACGTTTATCGAGTATATATAGCCAATAGATTTCAAGTTACTGCTTGAAATCTATTAAACAGCAATCTAAGTATTTTTCCTAATTTTCCAGAATATTCTCTCGCCTGCCATCACATATCAAACGAGACGGATAATAAAATCATGAATAAATATTTTTATTCATCTTACTTAAATAAAAAAATCAAATAGTTAAGCACTATATCATTTAATATTTTCCTATTCTCACCATACGCTGTTATTTATTGATCACAAAATACTGGTTAAATTTAAACCACAAATAGTTATGTAAATATTTATATAACGAATAAAGCAGACAATTTATTCAAGAATAATTGAACAAACGCTATTATCATTCCTCTTTATTGTTTATACCAATCCAAC
Source organism: Xenorhabdus sp. SGI240 (assembly GCF_040081915.1). Classification (NCBI taxonomy): domain Bacteria; kingdom Pseudomonadati; phylum Pseudomonadota; class Gammaproteobacteria; order Enterobacterales; family Morganellaceae; genus Xenorhabdus; species Xenorhabdus sp. SGI240. Next base: position 48,004 of record NZ_JBEBMB010000043.1, on the reverse strand, counting down.
TTCAAGATGCGTGTTATATTTCCCCGCGCAGCGGGGAAATATAAGGCCTCACGTCGTCTTGCGGATTGCAACTTGAAGTTTATCGAGTATAGCTATCAATTTAGCATTTGGTTATTTTATTTTTACCTTTCACGACAAATATGCTACTTTGTTTAGTATACTAAACAAAGAGGGGGTTTTATGGCGCAATTTGACTATTTGAAAGAGGCAATCAAACAGGCAGGTTATACATTACAGCAGGTTGCTGATGCCAGCGGAATGACCAAAGGCTATCTAAGCCAACTGATTAATGCCAAAATAAAAAGTCCCAGTGCTCAGAAACTGGCTTCTCTTCATCAATATCTAGGATTAGCATATCCCATGGAAAAGAAAACGGTCGGCGTTGTGTTTGGTAAATTTTACCCATTACATACTGGACACATTTATTTGATCCAACGAGCATCCAGTCAAGTTGATGAGTTACATGTTGTTCTTTGCTATGACGAAGTGCGTGATCGTGAGTTATTCATCAACAGTTCGATGTCTCAACAACCGACTGTCAGTGACCGTCTGAGATGGTTACTGCAAACATTCAAGTATCAGAAAAGTATTCATATTCATGCAATTGATGAACAAGGAATGGAACCTTACCCAAATGGCTGGGAAACGTGGAGTCAAAGTGTTAACTCATTTCTGGCAACAAAAAACATCAACCCTAATTATATCTATTCCAGCGAAGCACAGGATGTTCCTCGTTATAAAGAATATTTCGGCGTTGAAACTGTACTTATCGACCCACAACGCTCATTCATGAATATTAGCGGTAGCCAAATCCGTCAGGCTCCTTTCCGTTACTGGGAATATATCCCTACAGAAGTAAAGCCATTTTTTGTACGTACCGTGGCTATTCTTGGTGGAGAATCGAGCGGAAAATCGACATTAGTGAATAAGCTGGCCAACATGTTTAACACAACCAGCGCATGGGAATATGGGCGCGAATATGTATTTTCCCACCTGGGAGGCGATGAAATGGCTTTACAATACTCAGATTACGATAAAATTGCATTAGGCCATGCTCAATACATTGATTTTTCTGTTAAATATGCCAATAAGGTCGCATTTATCGATACTGATTTTGTAACAACACAGGCATTTTGCAAACGCTACGAAGGAAAAGAACATCCTTTCGTTCAGGCGATGATTGATGAGTATCGTTTTGATTTGGTTATTCTTTTAGAAAACAACACCCCGTGGGTTGCAGATGGTTTAAGAAATTTGGGGAGCGAGCGAGATCGCAAAGAATTTCACCATTTGCTTGAAAGTTTGTTGAAAACAAATAATATCGATTATATCTGTGTCAATTCACCGGATTATGACCAACGTTTTCTACATTGCGTTGAATTAGTTCAACAGATGTTAATGGAATAACTAATCTTTATATATAAAATAGATTACACTCATATTATTACCAAGGTTAATTGATAGTAATTTATTATTCAGTGTAATCTTTATCTTATTATAATTACCTTACCTTAACAATGAGTTAAATGTTTACTTTAGTTATCTTAACAAATGTAATAAAATAAATTGTGATAATAATATTTTTTGATACTTTAATTTTACTGTTTTGACTTGAATTACAGGGAAATAAGTCATTTAATGAACAGGTCTATTGATTTATTTATATAAAATTTATTAGTTACTAATAAACCCACAAATATTCTAAGTGTTTTTATCAATAACGGAGGTAATAACAAGTAACATTAAAATATTAACGAAATATAAAATGACTTTTTCCCTTATTATAAAAGTGGAATAAAAATAGAAGAATTTATGCTATTTTTATTTTTTCATTGTTACCTTAAGCATAATTCATTAATATTATTGATTTTTATTCCAAGACTAAGAAACATCTCATTTATTAGATAGTCATAGTAAATAATAATTGACATAAGATGAGTATATCCTTGATGAAGATGTTTCACATATAGACTATTTTTATTCGTACAATACCGTAGGGATATCAGTATCATTACGAATGAATTTAGACAGCATATGTTTAAGGATAAAGTTTTAATCTTTTAACCTAATTGTGTTGAGAATATGAACTTGAATCAATTTAAATCGATTGAGGTTATCAATATTTCATATGGTTTAACTGATGCTACAGTTAATCATGAAATGATTTCAAATATCACATTTTCTATTATACCAGGTGAAATTACTTTGATAACAGGGCCGAAGGCATCGACTAACCGTACAGTGTTGTCGATTGCATCGGGTATGTTACAACCAGATCAAGGAGATGTATTAATTAATAATAACAAGTTGAAACTAATGAATGATGTGGAATTAGGAAAGTTTCATCATGAAAATAGTGGGTTTATCTTCCAAGATTTCAACTTATTTAGTGAACTCACTCTCTTAGATAACTTATTATTATCAACGTCTTATGGATTACCACTTGCTCGCGAGCAAGCCGAAAAAATCGCGCAAAAATCGCTGGATATTGTGAAATTAGGCGATAAAAGCCGTTATTATCCAGGGGAACTGTCTGAAAACGAGAAACAATTGGCAGCCATGGCGAAAGCCATAGTCAGAAGACCTGAATATTTATTTGCAGATGACCCAACTCGCAATTTAGATCATCAGGCATTTCAGACGTTCATTAATATCTTTAAATTTATTGCCCATGAACGGAAAGGTACGGTTGTCATTGCCTCCCAGGATAAACGCCTGATACAACATGCAGGTAGCGTTATCACTTTAGCAAGTGGAAAGGCAACTAAGACTTATGAATCCATACTGGAACGACGCGTTTTAGTGTCGTAATAGCTCAATAATAACACGTTAGTTACCATCAACAAAAAAACGGCCTGATATCAGGCCGTTTTTTCTGGCAGACTTACTTGCTGATCTTTTTATATTTGATGCGGTGAGGTTGCAGTGCTTCCGCCCCCATAGTCCGCTTCTTGTAGTCTTCGTATTCGCTGAAGTTTCCTTCAAAGAAGGTGACTTTACCTTCATCCTGATAATCAATGATATGTGTTGCGATACGGTCAAGGAACCAACGGTCATGGGAAATAACCATCGCACAGCCTGGGAATTCCAGCAGGGCGTTTTCCAATGCGCGCAACGTTTCGACGTCTAAATCGTTGGTTGGTTCGTCAAGCAGCAACATGTTGCCGCCAACTTGCAACAATTTAGCTAAATGCAGACGACCACGCTCACCACCAGATAATTCACCAACACGCTTGCCTTGATCGACGCCTTTGAAGTTAAAGCGACCAACATAGGCACGGCTCGGAATTTCAAAGTTGCCGATACGCATAATGTCTTGACCACCAGAAACCTCTTCCCAAACGGTTTTGCTGTCATCCATGCTATCGCGGAACTGCTCAACAGAAGCCAATTTAACCGTCTCACCCAGCGTCATTGAGCCAGAATCGGGCTGCTCTTGTCCTGACAACATACGGAACAGCGTTGATTTACCCGCACCGTTCGGGCCGATGATCCCGACAATCGCCCCTTTCGGCAAAGAGAAATTCAAATTGTCGATCAGAACGCGATCACCGTAAGATTTGGTCAGATTGGTGACTTCCAGCACCTTGTCCCCCAAACGTGGGCCAGGCGGAATGAACAATTCGCTGGTTTCATTACGCTTTTGGTAGTCAACACTACTCAGTTCTTCAAAGCGAGCTAAACGTGCCTTGCCTTTTGCCTGACGTCCTTTCGGATTTTGGCGGATCCACTCAAGCTCTTTCTCAATGGATTTACGGCGAGCCGCTTCTGACGCAGCTTCCTGTGCCAGACGTGCATCTTTTTGTTCCAGCCATGAAGAGTAGTTGCCTTCCCACGGAATACCTTCACCACGGTCAAGCTCCAGGATCCAACCAGCAACGTTATCAAGGAAGTAACGGTCGTGGGTGATCGCAACCACTGTGCCTTCGTAACCGTGCAGGAAGCGTTCCAGCCATGCAACAGACTCAGCATCAAGGTGGTTTGTGGGTTCGTCAAGCAGCAGCATGTCTGGTTTTTCCAATAACAGACGGCAAATTGCCACACGACGGCGTTCACCACCGGACAAGTGTTCAATCTTCGCCTCCCATGCAGGCAGACGCAAAGCATCAGCCGCTCGTTCAAGCTGATTGTCCAGATTGTGTCCATCATGAGATTGGATAATCGCTTCCAGCTCACCTTGCTCTTTTGCCAGCTTATCGAAATCCGCATCTGGATCAGCATAAGCCGCATAAACTTCATCAAGGCGAGTCAGCGCATTTTTCACTTCGCTAACAGCCTCTTCCACAGCTTCACGAACAGTATGTTCAGGATTAAGCTTAGGTTCTTGCGGCAGATAGCCGATTTTAATACCCGGTTGTGGGCGCGCTTCTCCCTCAATATCTTTATCAATACCCGCCATGATGCGCAGTAAAGTAGATTTACCGGCACCATTGAGACCGAGAACACCAATTTTCGCTCCAGGGAAAAAACTCAGAGAAATATTTTTCAGAATATGCCTTTTAGGAGGAACAACTTTTCCCACCCGATGCATACTATAAACATATTGAGCCAATGTAGTTTACCTTTTGATTAATCAAGAAATTTTAAAAATCATTTGCGTTTATCGCGTTTAGATAGCGTATTTTACCTATCCTCTTATCAAATAACACTTTTCCAGCGTTTTCCATTTGGTATGACAATTGTAATAACTCACATCAATAATATGATTATAATTACATAACATCTTAATAATTCACTTGGACAACGCACCTGAGCAAAGTATTTAGACACAGGGCATTTGGACACCGATAGTAGTCTTCCGAAGGGGTATATGGCAATGAGTAAGTGGCGGCATTTCATCATGGCTGTGAGTATGGTTTCTGTTGTTGCTGGAGCGGCACATGCTGATTCTCTGGATGCCCAACGTCAACGATATCAAGCAATAAAGCAGGCATGGGATGCCCAAAATAGGGAGGAAGTGGCGCGTCTGATGCCAACGCTGAAAAATTATCCCCTGTATCCCTATCTCGAATATCGTCAATTATCTCAGGATCTGGCAACGACCACGCCTCAGCAAGTTCAGCACTTTATTAACACTCACCCTACCTTGCCACCCGCACGTTCGCTGGCATCTCGATTTATCAGTGTACTGGCAAATAATGGTGACTGGAGCGGCATCCTGACATTCAGTCTCAATCCGCCAAATACAGTTGCAGAACGCTGTGATTATTACTTTGCGCAATGGGCCACAGGACACCAGCAAGTCGCCTGGCAAGGTGCCCAAGAAATTTGGCTCCATGGCAACTCATTACCTGATAGTTGCGATAAACTACTCACTGCATGGGAGCGGGCCGGATACCTGTCTGCAAATTTAATTTTACAGCGTATCGAATTGGCGGTGAAAACCAATAACACCACACTTGTTACCTATCTTGTCAAACGCTTACCATTGTGTTATCAAAGCGTGAGTACAAATTTGCTGAAACTACAACATGATCCAGCATTCATTGAACAATTTGCCACAACTGCCACACCAACCGATTTCACCCGCTCGGTTATCATAACGAACTTTTCCCGATTTGCCCGCACAAATGCTGAATTTGCCAGAGTAAGCATCCCTACCCTTGTCCGCTCACAAAAGATGAATGACGCCGAACGACAGCAATTAAAAGATATCGTCGCATGGCAATTGATGGGAGACATTACACCAGAGCAGGCAAAATGGCGGGATGAGACCATTCGCGATTCACACTCTATCAAATTGATTGAACGGCGTGCCCGCCTGGCATTGAGGAATGGCGATCTCTCCGGGCTTGAAAGATGGATTTCGTTGCTGCCGCAAAAAACGTTGCAACAAGATGAGTGGCAATATTGGCGTGCGATTATTCTGCTCAATCAAAGAAAAAGCGCAGAAGGCAATGCGATATTACGTAAACTGACCGAACATCGTGGTTTTTATCCCATGGTGGCAGCCCAGAAATTACATATTTCTTATCCCCTGACCATCAATAAATCAGAAAGACCCAATCGTGCCATTGCCACGATGCCAGCCATTCAACGTATCCGGGAGTTGCTGTATTGGAATATGGATAATTTGGCCCGCTCAGAATGGCTTCTCCTGGTTTCTTCGCAAGATCGCGTGAAACAAGAACAGTTGGCTCGTTATGCATTTGAGCAGCACTGGCCCGCATTCAGTGTACAAGCTACCATTGCGGGAAAAATGTGGGACCACCTTGAAGAGCGTTTCCCGATGGCGTGGCAAAATGAATTTGCAAACTTCACGTCAGATAAAAATATTTCACAAAGTTATGCCATGGCAATTGCCCGTCAGGAAAGTGCCTGGAACCCACAGGCCCGTTCTTCCAAAGGAGCCAGTGGATTAATGCAGATCATGCCCAAAACCGCCGAACATACCGTGAAGAGTGAGAGAATTCAGGGTTATGTCAGCAGCAATCAATTAATGAACCCGATTACGAATATTAAAATTGGCACCGCTTATCTGGAATCGGTCTATCAGCGTTTTGGTCATAACCGTATTCTTGCCAGTGCCGCTTATAATGCCGGCCCTGCAAATGTTGAACGTTGGTTAGCTAACACCGCTGGAAATATCGATCCCGTCGCCTTTATTGAGAGCATTCCTTTTGCGGAAACGCGCTCTTATGTCAAAAATGTTCTTGCCTACGACATGTTCTACCACAATTTTATGGGAAAAATACCAAATGTGCTGACAAATGCGGAATGGCAAAGGCGTTATTAATTTAAGATTAATATGGTATGCTACTGTACTAGTTGAATAGTATGGTAGTTAATTATGGCACAAAATCATTTGATTGATCCGGCGCTTTCCCCGGAAGAGGGTGATGACTGGCTCACTTTTGTTGAGTTGTTAAAAATCGCATTTGAACAAAATTTGCAACATTCTATTTTGCAGCTATTATTGACTCCCGATGAACGTACCGCTTTATCAACTCGGGTTCGGATTATTCAGGAATTGATGCGGGGGCAAATGAACCAGCGCGAACTGAAAAATGAGCTGGCCGTTGGTATTGCGACAATTACACGTGGTTCCAATAGCTTAAAGAATGCACCGGTTCATGTTAAGAAATGGCTGGAAAATCAGTTACTAACTGATTGACAATAACCACGATAAAATAACAAACTAAATAATGCAGCGGGGGCCGTCTAATCGTGCCCCCAAACAGCGACTGCCGTTAAGATTAAGTATTCGACTCTTTGTAAATTTCATGATGAATAGGCACCAGAGCCAATATCAGAGCTTGATGATAAACGCTGGTACGCGTCAGTATACCGTGGGTAAAAAAGCCAATCGCCCCACCTTTCTGCTTGATATTATTGACGCCAGTGACATCCGCCATTTCATGGCCAAGTTCTCGTCCCTGACGAATGCCTTCCAGGACTTTTTCTGGCAACATCAGGCTAGCAGAACGCGATTCTCCCCGAATTTGTTTATGTTCAACCACCATCCAGGCAAACGTCATATCATCTTCAATTCCTGCTTCAACGCCAACCCAGAAATCCGCTTCTGGCCGGACCTGACGAGCAGCCATAACTCGATGACGAGCACCGGTACGAGTCTCAGTATTACCAATGGGTTGTTGAGGTACGCTACTGTCTACATTAACATCTTCTATATGGTAAGTGCCTGGGCCAAAAACATCATCGAATGCAAGGCTAATCGCTTTTATCTTCGCAGGGTTAGTTGTTGCTGCAATAACGTGGTACATATAAATAAATTATCCTTTGAATTATTTCATGATGCAGTATAACGGAAAATAACTATGTTACAGGTCTATCTTGTTCGTCATGGCGAAACCGAATGGAATGTGGCTCGTCGTATTCAGGGGCAATCTGACAGTCCTTTGACTGAAACGGGTCGGCGTCAAGCTCACTTGGTCGCGCAGAGAGTTAAATCAGAAAACATTACCCATGTTATCACCAGTGACCTTGGTCGGACATGCCAAACAGCAGAAATCATCGCGGGAGCCTGTGGCTGCGACGTCATACTGGAACCACGCCTGCGAGAGTTAAATATGGGCGTTCTGGAAAATCGCGAACTCACTTCCCTCACACCAAAAGAAGAATCCTGGCGTAAAAGTCTTGTTGATGGTACACCAAATGGACGGATCCCAGAAGGTGAATCGATGCATGAAGTGTCTACCCGTATGCGGGCCGCACTGGAAAATTGCCTTAACCTGCCTGCGGGTAGTCGTCCATTGTTGGTCAGTCATGGAATAGCTCTCGTCAGTTTGATCTGCTCTATTCTGGGTCTTCCCGCTAACTCAGAACGCCGTCTACGGTTGAGAAACTGTTCCATTTCACGGGTAGATTATCAGGATAGCCCGTGGCTGGCCCCAGGTTGGATAGTTGAAACAACGGGCGATATCACTCATCTGGATATGCCCGCCTTGGATGAATTACAAGGTTAACGTTCAATTGGGATGAGATACTCAAATTCCACAACATGATTTTGTGTCTCATCCCCAAGATTTTTCCATTCAAGATTGGTGAGGTAATATCGCTCGACATCGTATCCCTTTCTGCGAGTTATATTTAGTGTAGGCAAACAGACGCCATAAACTGTAAAGAGAAACTCTTGTAACTGCTCTTTATCACCAAAATAACTGAATGAAATGTAATCCCCACTCGGCAAGACGACTGGATGGCTATCTTTGGTATCAAAGGTAGCATATTCTGGTTCTATGGCTGTGGTATAGAACACGGTCTGTTCATCTTCACTCTCCATACAAGGGGTCGTATGGTGTAATCCATAAAGCCTCGGTGGTAATACTTCCGCATCTTGTAGATAGTTAATCCAAAACTCATGACGCATATTCTTGCAATCTTCTGACCATTGCTCAAGTGTGTAACTGCAAGTGTGCTCAGTACCGATAAGTGATTTCTCTTCCAATGTGACAAATTTGTGCTCTGGCAGAGGTTTGTTATCCAGCAAGATAGGAGGACATATTCCTTTTGCGCACCACTCTTCGCTTCGACGATAGGCAGCTGGCGTTCGGTCAAACTGTTTTTTGAAAGCTCTTGTGAAAGTTTGTTGAGAATCGAAGCGATATTGCAAGGCAATGTCCAGGATAGGACGGCTGGTTAAACGTAATGCAACAGCAGCTCTGGATAATCTTCTCGCACGGATATAAGAACCTATTGCCTGGCCTGTTATCTCCTTGAACATGCGCTGCAAGTGCCATTTGGAGTAACCTGCTTTTGCTGCAACGTTATCAAGAGACAATGGACGATCCAGATTATTATCCACCCAATGCAGCAAGTCCCGAATGATGTTGGTTTGATCCATACATCTCCCTCAGTCATTAAGACAAAAAGAAAATCATATAAATGTAAAACAGCTTATTAGATTGAAAAATAAAAGCTTTTCCCTAAAAACAGATATTGTGTAGTTTGATCAATAATCAACACCTATACTTTTCCCAAAATAAACCCAGATGACAATTTCCCTGAGTGTTGTTGCCGTACACCATCCCAGCAATTAATTACCCATATTTACTATAACTATTGGTTAGTTATTCTTTAGGTATACTATGCCAAGATGATTCCATTGGACATATTGATTGTTACATTGAGATAATCAACAAACTTCCAATGAATTAAACAAGTTTTTGCTTGGAATAAATTAATATCAGAATCGGTAATATGTCAAGCATTGTCCTGATAAATAAGTCAATGATATGAATTATAAGAGAAAATATATTTATTACTGACGTACAGGATGTTAACCTAACTCCAATGGCATAACGTTTTAAAGACCATTACTTACTCGTCTTGGGGGCGTATTCAGCTATAATGTCCTGATTTTCCACCACAGATACATTCACATTGGAAATAATTTAATTAAATTTATTGCGTTACATTATATGTGAATGATAGATATTTTCACTGTATTTATTTAATTCAATTGGACTATATATGGCAACAATGAAGAAAATAGTGATAGCGGCTACCTTACTCTTTTCTCCTGCGGCTTTGCATGCTGAAGAGATCGGTTCTGTTGACACCGTGTTCAAACTTTTTGGTCCCGATAACAAGATAGTGATAGAAGCCTTTGATGATCCTGACGTTAAAAATGTCACCTGTTATCTGAGCAGAGCCAAAACTGGAGGGCTTAAGGGAGGATTGGGATTAGCAGAAGATACCTCTGATGCCGCCATATCCTGCCAGCAAATTGGCCCGATTGAATTGGCAGATAAGATAAAGAAATCCCCTAAGAAAGGACAAGTCGTCTTCCAGAAACGCACTTCTTTGGTATTTAAAAAATTGCAGGTTGTCCGCTTCTACGATCCAAATCGTAATTCGCTAATTTATTTGACTTATTCTGACAAAGTGATCGATGGTTCCCCTAAAAATGCAATCAGTGCTGTACCGATTATGCCGTGGAAAGAGTGAATAACTCATCACTGAGGCAAGCACCAACTACAAGAAAAGCCCTGATGCCATAAGACATACGGGGCTTTTTGACAGAGACGCCATGTCGAATATATACCTATAAAAAGGTATCAATCATTCTTCTAAATCACCACAGAAACGGTAACCTTCACCGTGGATGGTCGCAATGATTTCTGGCGTATCTGGTGTCGATTCGAAGTGTTTACGAATACGGCGAATAGTCACATCAACAGTACGATCGTGAGGTTTCAGTTCGCGGCCCGTCATTTTTTTCAACAATTCTGCACGGGTTTGGATTTTTCCTGGATTCTCACAGAAATGAAGCATCGCACGGAATTCGCTACGCGGCAGTTTGTAATGATCTCCCATCGGGCTAACCAAAGAGCGGCTATTGATATCCAGCTCCCATCCATTGAACTTATAACTTTCAACTTGGCGACGCTCTTCTCCTGGAGGACTCAGGTTCATTGTCCGCGAAAGTAAATTACGTGCACGGATGGTTAATTCGCGTGGGTTAAATGGCTTAGTTATATAATCATCAGCACCGATTTCGAGACCAAGAATTTTGTCCACTTCATTATCACGGCCGGTTAAGAACATCAACGCAACATTTGCCTGCTCACGTAATTCACGGGCAAGCAGCAAACCATTTTTACCTGGCAGATTGATATCCATAATGACTAAATTGATATCGTTATCTGACAGAATGTTGTGCATTTCTGAACCATCATTGGCTTCATAAACAACATACCCTTCAGCCTCAAAAATACTCTTAAGGGTATTGCGTGTGACAATTTCGTCTTCAACAATCAAAATGTGCGGGGTTTGCATGGTTGCTACCTAAAATCGCTAAAAAACAGAATCTGTATGACACAAGCTGTTATTATTAAAAGAAAATATGCTGATCTTGTTCTGAGTGACAGAAAATCAGCTTATGCCCGAAATAAATGTTTTGATATGTTTTACGCTAAAAGCTAGCGTCGCTTTCCTAGAGGGTACATACCCGATTTAAACGAGGCTTCTATATTAGTCTATTAACAGCAATATAACAGCTAGTAATGCATTTGCCTTCTAAAAAAACTAACTTTTGTTGATACATATCAAAATCAATTGTAGCACGTTAACATTAATTGTAATTGTTAATTTTAATCCAGGTCATTTGTTATTAACTTGAATAAATTATGTTAATGGATGTTGAGATGTCGTGAATACTTGAAAGAGATTCGCTCGACACTGAAATATCCAGATGACACGTTTTTATCATAAAGACAAAATAATTACAAAATATGTTTTTTGTAAAATTAAATGCTATTAAATAAGCTAACTAACCAAATAATAATTTGTCATTTGGGCTATATTTTGAATAATTTCGATACGGAAAATGCCGTTTTTTTCTTCTTTCGCCATAAAAAATATTTGACATTGACCACAATTTAATTTAACCAATAGGGGGTCAAACAAATTAAAAAAGACAGACAGGAAACGATGCACCACATCAGCTCGAAAAAAAGGGTTCTTACAAACATGATTATAACTGTCATTACTACAACCACGATTACCACCGGAACCATGAGTTGCGGTGCGGGCTGACGCATACACATAAAACAACAATGAGCCCGTATCCCACAAGATACGGGCTTTTTTTTGGACCGAAATCAGGAGAAGAACGTTAATGCGCGTATTGAAATTTGGCGGAACCTCAGTTGCAAATCACCAGCGTGTACTGAGTGTTGCAGATATCGCCGAGACTGAGTTATCCCTTGGGCAAGTTGCCTTAGTACTCTCAGCACCGGCAAAAATCACCAACCATCTGGTGGCGATGATCGAAAAAACGGTTGCAGGGCAAGATATTGTTTCTAATATGAGCGATGCTACCCAAATCTTTGCTGATCTGCTGTCAGGATTGAAAGAGCAACAACCCGGGTTTGATTATGACCGTCTGAAAGGGCTAGTAGAACGTGAGCTAGCCAGCCTTAAACAGACTCTGCACGGCATTTCCTTGTTAAAACAATGCCCAGATAACATTAGTGCATCCCTGATCTGCCGTGGCGAAAAACTGTCGATTGCCATCATGGAATCCGTGCTACAGGCTCGTGGTCATAAAGTGACTGTCATTGATCCGGTCAAAAACCTTTTGGCACATGGGCATTGTCTCGAATCCACCGTCGATATCCATGGCTCCTCCAAACGCATTGCGGCACTCAACATTCCTGCTGACCACCTCATCCTGATGGCGGGTTTCACTGCGGGCAATGAAAATGGCGAATTGGTCGTATTGGGACGCAACGGCTCTGACTATTCAGCCGCAGTACTGGCGGCATGTCTGCGTGCAGATTGTTGTGAAATCTGGACGGATGTAGACGGTGTTTATACTTGTGATCCAAGGGCGGTGAAAGATGCACGCTTGCTGAAAAGCCTGTCATACCAAGAAGCGATGGAATTGTCTTATTTCGGTGCGAAAGTCCTTCATCCTCGTACTATCGCCCCTATTGCCCAGTTTCAAATTCCTTGTCTGATAAAAAATACGGCCAATCCCGATGCACCGGGTACTTTTATTGGCGATGTCCCCATTGATCATGGGCAAAAAGATCAGGACATGCCAATTAAGGGCATTACCAATCTAAATCATATGACGATGTTCAACGTTTCCGGCCCTGGTATGAAAGGTATGGTCGGGATGGCGGCACGGATCTTTTCCGTCATGTCACGCAAAGGTATTTCCGTTGTATTAATCACACAGTCTTCGTCAGAATACAGCATCAGCTTCTGTGTACCGCAAAAAGAGTTGGTAAAAGCACAAAAGGCACTGACAGAAGAATTTTATCTGGAGCTGAAAGATGGTGTGCTTGATCCCATCGACGTGATCGATAATCTTGCCATTATTTCTGTCGTTGGCGATGGTATGCGTACTCAGCCTGGGACTTCTGCCCGCTTTTTCTCCGCATTGACACGCGCCAACATCAACATCATTGCCATTGCGCAAGGTTCTTCTGAACGTTCCATTTCCGCCGTCATTGAAAATGATGCCGCGACGACGGCTGTTCGTCTCTGCCATCAAATGCTGTTTAACACCGCTCAGGTTGTTGAGGTCTTTGTTGTCGGTGTAGGAGGTGTAGGCAGTGCGTTGATCGAGCAAATACGTCGTCAGCAAACCTGGCTCAAACAGAAACACATCGATTTGCGCGTCTGTGGTATTGCCAATTCCCGCGCTTTATTGACTGATGTACAAGGCATCTGTCTGGATAACTGGCAGCAGGCACTGTCAGAAGCCACTGAGCCTTTTAGCTTGAGTCGTCTTATTCGTCTTGAAAAAGAGTACTATCTCCTGAATCCAGTCATTGTGGACTGTACTTCCAATCAGTCGATTGCGGAACAGTATGCCCGTTTCCTCAGCAATGGCTTTAACGTTGTCACGCCCAATAAAAAAGCCAATACCTTATCGATGGCTTATTACCGCCAAATCCGTCAGGCCGCAGAGAAATCGAAACGTAAGTTCCTGTATGACACTAACGTAGGGGCTGGACTACCGGTTATCGAAAACTTACAAAATCTGCTTAATGCCGGTGATGAATTAGTGCAGTTCAGTGGCATCCTGTCGGGTTCTTTATCCTCTATTTTCGGCATGCTGGATGAAGGAATGACGCTGTCCCAAGCGACCATGCTGGCCAAAGAGAAAGGCTTTACAGAACCCGATCCACGCGATGATCTCTCTGGCATGGATGTTGCCCGAAAGCTGTTGATCTTAGCGCGTGAGGCGGGTTATGAACTGGAACTGGAAGATATTCATGTCGAACCCGTTTTACCTATATCGTTCGACGCCAGTGGCGATGTTGACCATTTCCTGCAACATTTACCGCAACTGGATCAGGTCTTTAGCCAACGTGCGGAACAAGCCGCAGAACAAGGCAAAGTCTTGCGTTATGTTGGTTTGATTGAGCAAGGCCGTTGTACAGTGAAAATTGTCTCTGTTGATGGCAACGATCCACTTTATAAAGTCAAGAATGGCGAAAACGCGCTGGCTTTCTACACCCGTTATTATCAGCCCATTCCACTGGTATTGCGTGGTTATGGCGCAGGAAATGATGTAACGGCAGCCGGCGTTTTTGCTGATATATTACGTACTCTGTCATGGAAATTGGGGGTTTAATGGTTATCAGGGTTTATGCGCCTGCCTCTATCGGGAACGTTGGCGTCGGATTTGATGTGCTTGGCGCAGCAGTTTCTCCCATTGATGGCTCGTTACTTGGAGATTGTGTCTCCGTCAGTGAAGCTGAAAGTTTCAGCCTGAATAATAAAGGGCGATTTGTTAGCAAATTACCGGCCGATCCCAAACAAAATATTGTCTACCAATGCTGGCAGCTTTTTTGTCAACGACTGGGAAAAGAGCTGCCCGTTACCATGACATTAGAGAAAAATATGCCGATCGGTTCAGGATTAGGCTCCAGTGCCTGTTCTGTCGTCGCCGGTTTAGTGTCATTGAATGAATATGCTGGCCGCCCATTTAACCAACACCAGTTACTGGAGATGATGGGAGAATTAGAAGGGCGCATTTCCGGTGGTGTTCATTATGATAATGTCGCTCCCTGCTATTTGGGAGGATTGCAATTGATATTATCTCAGGAAGATACTCCCTGTCTGCCTGTTCCCACATTTGATAATTGGCTATGGGTAATGGCTTATCCCGGCATCAAAGTATCGACAGCCGAAGCCCGTGCAATCCTGCCCAATCACTATCCCCGTAAGGATATCATTGAGCATGGGCGTCACTTTGCGGGTTTTATCCATGCCTGCCATACCCGGCAATCAGGACTGGCTGCCAAATTAATGCAAGATGTTGTGGCAGAACCTTATCGCACCCAACTCTTACCCGGTTTTGCCAATGCACGTGAAACTGTCAAAAAATTAGGAGCGCTGGCATGCGGCATTTCCGGCTCCGGCCCAACACTGTTTGCTATTTGTCATGAAATAGCGGTAGCAGAAGAAGTTGCACACTGGCTGCAACAACATTACGTACAGAATGATGAAGGCTTTGTACACATTTGCCGTCTGGATCTCGCAGGCGCACGACAGGTAAAGTAACCATGAAATTATATAACTTAAAAGATAACAGCGAGCAGGTCAGTTTTTCACAGGCGGTAAAGCAAGGGTTAGGTAAACAGCAAGGCCTCTTTTTTCCACAGGATTTGCCAGAATTCAGCCGTAATGAAATTGACGATTTATTGAAATTAGATTTTGTCAGCCGCAGCCAGCGCATTCTCTCTGCCTTTATTGGCGATGAAATTCCCGCAGAACAATTGACAGCCCGTGTGAAAAACGCGTTTGCCTTCCCTGCCCCTGTAGCGATTGTCGAAGATGACATCGCTTCACTGGAGCTTTATCACGGCCCGACACTGGCTTTCAAAGACTTTGGTGGCCGTTTCATGGCACAAATTCTTGCCCAGATTGCAGGAGAACAGCCCGTCACGATTTTGACGGCAACATCCGGTGATACCGGTGCCGCAGTGGCCCATGCTTTCTATGGCTTGAACAACGTACAGGTTGTGATCCTTTATCCCGAAGGCAAGATCAGCCCATTGCAGGAAAAACTCTTTTGCACTCTGGGTGGCAATATCCATACGGTAGCTATCAAGGGGGATTTCGATGCTTGCCAGACATTGGTCAAACAGGCTTTTGATGATGAAGAACTGAAACGGGCTTTACACCTTAACTCAGCCAACTCTATTAATATCAGCCGCCTACTGGCACAAATTTGTTATTACTTTGAAGCGGTTGCGCAAATCCCCGCAGAAAAACGTGAACAATTGGTGATTTCCGTGCCAAGCGGCAATTTCGGTAATTTAACCGCAGGGCTGCTGGCAAAATCGCTGGGACTACCGGTAAAACGTTTTATCGCGGCAACCAATGTTAATGACACCGTTCCCCGTTATTTAGCGGCAGGCAAGTGGCTGCCGCATCAGACTATTCCGACGCTGTCCAATGCCATGGATGTCAGCCAGCCCAATAACTGGCCGCGCATTGAAGCATTGTTCCAATGCAAAGGCTGGGCACTGAGTGAACTGGCAAACGGCGTTGTGGATGACGTAACCACCCAAAGCACCCTGCGCGAACTGGCGGCAAAAGGCTATATTTCCGAACCACATGCTGCCGTCGCTTATCGTGTTCTGCGGGATCAATTACAAGAAGGGGAATATGGCTTGTTCCTGGGTACTGCTCATCCAGCCAAATTTAAGGAAAGCGTCGAAGCTACTCTCGGCCAACCATTGCCTTTACCACAAGCGTTGGCTGAACGCGCAGATCTGGACTTGTTATCCCACTTTATGCCTGCTGATTTCTCAACATTGCGTGAATTTTTGCTAAAAAAACAATCGAAATAATATGGCATTGATCACTCCTCCTAATTTCCATTTATAGGTGGAGTGATTCCATGCTGGGTTCCATATACCCAATTGGTTATATCAAGAAACTATTTCTGTTCAGAACGCTTAAACACCAACGCCTCTCCGCAGGAGAGAGATTCATCAAAAGCGTACCCTTCCAGATTGAACGCCACCAGCCGTGCTGGATCGGTCAGTTGGTTCTGAATAATAAAACGGCTCATCAGGCCACGGGCTTTTTTAGCATAGAAGCTAATGACCTTGTATTTGCCATTTTTTTCATCCAGAAAAACAGGTTTGATAATCCTGGCTGCCAGCTTTTTGCTATTTACTGATTTGAAATATTCATCTGATGCCAGATTGACCAGAACATCATCACCTTGTTGTTCCAGTGCCGCATTTAAATTTTCAGTAATGCAATCGCCCCAAAACTGATACAGATCTTTACCGCGTGGATTTTCCAGCTTAATGCCCATCTCCAAACGATAAGGCTGCATCAAATCAAGAGGACGCAAGACCCCATACAGGCCAGATAGAATTCTTAAATGTGTTTGGGCAAAATCAAAATCGTCAGCAGAGAAAGTTTCAGCCTGCATACCGGTATAAACATCGCCTTTAAATGCCAACATCGCCTGACGGGCATTTTCTGGCGTGAAATTGGGCTGCCATTCGGCAAAACGGGCAGCATTCAATCCCGCCAATTTATCACTAATACTCATCAAACTGCCGATTTGCGCAGGCGTTAAAGTCCGGCAAATCTCGATCAGTTGTTGGGATTGCGCCAATAACAGCGGTTGGCTAAACTTTTCTGTTGCCAGTGGACTGCCATAATCAAGTGTTTTTGCAGGTGAAAGGGTAATAAGCATTATTTTTTCCTAATAATCCAGACTTCCCCCACTTTAGCAAAAAAGACAAAAAGAGGAGAATCTCGGCGAGAGAATTTTCCTACCTTACAGCCGCGCTTGACCATGTTATTATCACAAGATGGCGAGGCAATGTTGCCAAAGATTTTACGTATAACGATGAGATATTAAACATGACCGATAAACTGACTTCCCTGCGTAAACTGACAACAGTAGTCGCAGATACCGGGGATATCGAGGCGATGAAACTGTATCAGCCGCAAGATGCGACCACCAACCCTTCCCTGATTTTGAATGCAGCTCAAATTCCAGAATATCGCTCACTGATCGATGAAGCTATTGAGTGGGCGCGTGGTCAAAGCGATTCCCGTGAGCAGCAACTTATTGATGCCGGCGATAAATTAGCTGTCAACATTGGTCTGGAAATTCTGAAACTGATCCCTGGGCGTATTTCCACGGAAGTTGATGCGCGCCTGTCTTATGACACCGAAGCGAGCGTAGCGAAAGCAAAACGTTTGATTAAACTGTACAACGAAGCAGGTATCAGCAACGATCGCATTCTGATCAAGCTGGCTTCCACCTGGCAAGGCATCCGTGCTGCGGAACAACTGGAAAAAGAAGGCATCAACTGTAACCTGACTCTGCTGTTCTCCTTTGCCCAGGCACGGGCTTGTGCAGAAGCGGGGGTCTACCTGATTTCTCCATTTGTTGGCCGTATCCTTGACTGGTATAAAGCCAATGGCGACAAGAAAGAGTTCGCACCGCATGAAGATCCAGGTGTGGTTTCTGTTGCTGAAATTTATCAGTACTACAAAGAACACGGTTACAACACGGTTGTTATGGGAGCAAGTTTCCGTAACTCTGGTGAAATTCTGGAACTGGCAGGCTGTGACCGCCTGACAATCTCTCCATCACTGCTGAAAGAGCTGTCAGAAACCGCTGGTGAAGTTGAACGTAAATTGGGTTATGACGGCGAAATCAAAGAGCGCCCTGCGCCAATGACTGAAGCTGAGTTCTACTGGAACCACCATCAGGATGCAATGGCAACTGAAAAACTGGCGGAAGGTATCCGTAAGTTTGCCGTAGACCAAGGCAAACTTGAAAGCATGATCGCTGATTTGCTGTAATCGCAAGCGATACGCTATTTTTTCTTGTACAAAGGCGACACATAATGGGTCGCCTTTTGTTTATTTCACGTTGCAGCCACCAAATTTTATTTTTCCTATTATTATAATTAATTGAGGTTTGTATGAATGTATTGCGCATTGGTCTCGTGTCTGTTTCTGATCGCGCGTCAAACGGCGTTTATCAGGATAAAGGGCTACCCGCACTGGAAACATGGCTGAAAACAACGATTATCACACCTTTTAGCGTAGAAACCCGCCTGATCCCTGATGAACAAATCCTGATTGAACAAACATTGTGTGAATTGGTTGATGAACTGGGATGCCATTTGGTACTCACCACCGGAGGAACAGGGCCTGCTCGTCGCGATGTCACGCCGGATGCAACACTGGCAATTGCGGATCGGGAAATGCCCGGATTTGGGGAACAGATGCGTCAAATCAGCCTTCAATTTGTGCCAACAGCCATTCTGTCCCGACAAGTCGGCGTGATCCGCAATCAAGCGCTGATTCTCAACCTTCCCGGACAACCGAAAGCCATCGCAGAAACACTGGAAGGATTAAAAGACGAAAATGGCAAGGTGTTGGTAGCGGGAATTTTTGCCAGTGTTCCCTACTGCATCCAATTGCTGGATGGCCCTTATGTGGAAACGGATGAAAGCGTTGTCACCGCATTCAGGCCGAAAAGTGCACGTCGTTAAAAGCCCATATGTTGCTTATTGTTATTAATCATTGTATGCCATAAAGGTTCTGAACCAACTCAGAACCTTATCGATCAATCTTCGCACGACAAAAGTGTGATTGTGATCGCCAGATATTTATTAAGGCTTCGTCTCGATGCGCATTCCGGCCTCTTTCCAACCCGAAAATCCTTTTTTAAACCGACGGGCTTGAATTCCCTTAGCACGAAGCAATGCGAGGGCATTGGCAGAAAGTACGCAATAAGGGCCACGGCAATAGGCGATCAATTTCTGATGAGTGGCCAATTCATCCAGTCTGTTCTCCAGCTCATCAACAGGAATATTAATGGCATCGGGCAAATGACCTTGTTCAAACTCCTCTTTTGGTCTGACATCCAGTAATATCGTGCTGTTTTCCTTAATTCTGTCCAACAACTCATCCCATGAAATTATTTCCTGGTTGTTTGAATCATCAATCAATCTGCGCATTTCTTCGCGGTTAAATTCGGCATATTGCTGGAGTACCGAAATAACTTCCATAATGGGTCCTTCACTCTGACGATAAAGCACATGTTTTCCTGATTTACGGGACTGAAGTAACCCTGCACGTTTGAGCTGCTGGAGATGCTGGGAAGTATTAGCAATTGACAAACCGGAAAGCTCTGAGAGCTTTTCCACGGAGTGTTCAGTGTTAACCAAACATTCAAGCAGTGCCAACCGATGAAGATTTCCTAGTACCTTAGCAATTTCCGCAATCTCGACAATAAGTTGTTTATTAAACATTGACTTTACACTTCCACCATTATTACACTCAATGCATCAATTGAATGAATGGTATCAGAGTTTCTATGCCATTTCGAGTACCTGCTGATTGACCATTAATAGATAGCCACAATTCGGAGGATCGCAACAGATGAATGAAGGATTGGAGTTGATTGTTTATGCTGTACTGATTGGCGCTGGTGCAACAGTTGTTATGGATCTTTGGGCGATTTTCATAAAACGGTGCTTCGGTATTCCCTCACTGAACTATAGCATGGTAGGACGCTGGATTGGGCATATTCCCAAAGGGAAATTTACTCATACAAGCATTCTACAGGCTGAACCGGTGAAAGGTGAAACCGGAATGGGTTGGTTTGCTCACTATTTGATTGGGATTATTTTTGCCGGTTTCCTGTTACTCATTTATGGTTTAGATTGGGCAAAAAACCCCACTTTTCTGCCCGCTTTAATTATCGGTATCGTGACTATAGTTGCCCCTTTCTTCATTATGCAACCTGGTATGGGAATGGGGATGGCTGCATCTAAAACACCTGCCCCCAACACCGCCAGATTAAGAAGCCTGATGACACATACTATTTATGGTATTGGTCTGTATTTAGCTGCGTTATTATTAACATTATTTTCTTGATTTCATTTTTAAATAACCGTCGATAAATTTGTATTATTTTTATCGACGGAATATACATTTTTACGTTCATCTATTTTTCTTATTGTTATCCAATTTGGATCTTATACCAATCCAACTTCAAGATGCATGTTATATTTCCCCGCGCAGCGGGGAAATATACGGCCTCGCGTCGTTTTGCGGATTTCAACTGGAAGTTTATCCATCATTTTTGCTATTTCAGCCGGAATGGAATTTATCGTAAGTTTTAGACGGCTTACGCATAGAGATATTGAATAGATTTAAACCAGTCAGACGCCAAAGGGTGTTGCCCTAATGAAAATGCAGTCATAAATTCCAACGTACGCTTGATGTCATTATTTCAAAATGATGAGTTCCAAACCGGAGACAACAACAGGAGAAAAACCTGCCCTCGCTGCATATCGCCGCAGCAGACCCGTTCCTATAATGAATACTTTCGTATAAACAGACATTAAATGTCTCCTTTGTTTTACTCATTAAAAGCAAATGATGACATTAGTTTGGATTGTCAGGTAAGGCAGGCTCCTCAAATCCTCAAATTTAACTCAACCTGAACTATAAATTTTGAGAAACCATAGTCTTAAATTGTGATAATGAAGCAACCCCAACCAGAGAATCTACAGGTTGTCCATTTTTATAGACTAATGTCGTTGGTATGCTGCGAATGCCATATTTCATAGCGATATTATGGGCATCATCAATATTGATTTCCCCAAAAGTGGCACTCTCTTTCATATCGATTGATAACTGATTAAACGTTGGTGCTACCGCACGACACGGGCCACACCACGGTGCCCAGAATCTAACAATACAGATCCCTTTGGTATTGACCACACTATCAAAATTATCTTCGGTTAATTCAATTAATGTACCCATATTGAATCCTCAGTGAAAATTTTTAAGTTACTAAAATGCAGATCATAAACGAAATGTGGGAGCAGAATATTCGACACCCTTAATTCAATTATTATATTGAATATCATGGTTAGATCAATAGATCTTTTCCTATCATGAAGATAGGCATAGGCTATCAATTAAGAACAGTCAGTTATTAAAATCCTTAAAATAAATCACACAAAATTTATCCAATCAATAGCGAACAAATATAATAATAAAAAAATCAAATAGATAAATTCAAATTAATCACTTTAACCAGAGAAAAAACAGGAAAAATTTGCCAATCATAAATACGATAATTTCACATAATAAATATTAAAAACAAAAAAATAACTTAGTAATATATTAACATGTAGTTATTAACTGACCCACGGGGATTAGCAGATAACAATAATCGTTAATAAAATATTATTATTTGATATTACATTTAGTTATAAACATGTTATTTTTGCATAAAAGCAAACCAACAAATAAAACCAAAGACCTTACAAATACCTTCCCAAGATTAATGAGGCGTCTGAATATGCACTGTTTTTATTTTAAACCCGTAAGTCAATATATTAATCTGATAGTAAATAATGTTTATTTTAACCAAAATAAATTGGTGAACTGTAAAAATATTCCTTGTTAAGAATTTGAGCCATATTCCCAGCACCATTTTATTTAAAAGATAAAAAATAACTTCAAAAAAATATAAATTAACTTATCAATCAAATATAAGGGATAATGCATGAAAAATTTTCTCCAGGCCTTACAAGAATCGGGATTAGAAACCGCTAATCCCCCTGAATTATATAAATCAGAAAATAAAAATTTAGACGTAGAGCTATCAAAATTGAAAGAACAGGTTAATGGGATACTTAAAAACAGATTACCATTAATAAATATTATCATTCCTATAGCTCTACAAGAAGATACGATTGAGACAGAAAATCTCCCATTAACAGATATTCAATATGCCTATTTAATTGGGCGTAATCCCGGACTGGAGCTAGGAGGGTTAACCAGTTGCCTATATACTGAATTAGATATTAATTCATTAGATATCAATTTATTAAATAATGCATTAAACAAAATTATTGAATATCACCCTATGTTAAGGGCGACTTTATCTTTAGATGGACAACAGCGGATTTTATCCACGCCATTAAATTATATCATTCCTATTCAGGATGGTAGAAAGTGGTCAGAGTCAGAAAAAGATAATAGGCTGGAAAGACTTCGTCAGGAAATGGAAACGCAATTATTACCTGTCGATAAAGCACCTACATTCGATATACGGGCAACAATACTGAATGATGATATTACCCGTCTGCATATTTATTTCGATCTGATGTTTGTCGATATTCATAGCGTCCATTTGGTATTACGTGACTGGTGGCAAATTTATCAAGGCCATGACCTACCTGCTCTACCTAACCATCTGAATTTTCCCGGTTATATCAAATTAGAACGTTACCTACAGGGGCAACCACAAGGATTACGCGATAAAACTTATTGGGAACAACAGCTAGAGCATTTACCTCAACCGCCTGAATTACCGTTAAAAAATGCGCCAGAGATCATTTCCCCGCCTGTGTTCAAACGTTACAGCCGAACAATTTCTTCGGAAACATTATTCGCTCTTAGAAAAAAAGCCGAATTACGCAAGTTGACGTTAGAAACGGTACTTCTCGGTATGTACACAGAAGTGCTTCGTCAATGGTCGAAACGTCAAACTTTTACACTGACAGTTACGCAATTTGGACGCCGCCCCTATTTTGCGGGTATTGAAAATGTGGTCGGTAACTTCCTGCAACCCATGTTACTGGGAATTGGCGGAACAGGAGAAGAAAGCCTCAATGATCGTTTGGTACAGATCCAGACTGATTTGATGATGAATCGCTGGCACTGTTCCTATAATGGTGTTCAGGTTCTAAGAGAGCTGACCCGCCGAAGTCATAGCAACCGAGCAGCAACCGCCCCCGTCGTATTTAGCAATACCCTGACGGCCAATTTGGATAATGTCGTGACAGATGTCGGTTGGACGGAGGCAAGCCAGGTTTATAGCAGTAATCAAACCCCACAAGTCTGGTTAGAGAACCAGATTGTTCGTGTTGATGATCGTGTGAAAATTAACTGGAATACCGTTAATGAGCTATTCCCTGATGGCATGGTGGAAGCCATGTTGGATGCGTATATGGCGCTGATAGCAACTTGTGCGGAAAATGATTCAGTATGGGATACAAGCACACCATTGGTGAAATTGCCGGACTCAGATCGGCTGGAACGCACACAAGCCAATGCAACAGAAACCAAATTTGATTTCAAACTGCTACATGAAATGGTCTTACAGGCCGCAGACAAATTTCCCGACTCAATTGCGATGATTCAGGGAGAAAAGCAGGTTACCTATGCAGAAATGGCCAACACAGCCTGTGCAATAGCACAACAACTACGCGCCGCTGTTCCCATTCATCCCAATGATATTGTCGCCGTCTCTCTGCCACAAAGCCCGGAGTTGGTCATCAGTTTATTGGGTATTCTTATGTCAGGTGCTGCCTATGTCGCCATTGATCCTCAACTTCCTGCGGAACGCCGCATGAGTCTACTCAACCGCTGTTCAGCCAAAGGGATTGTCACTGATAGCACGGTTTTTGGACATGATGAATTTACGGATTTATTTCGCATCAATCTGGATGAGTGTTCTATGCATCAGGCAATGGAGACAGCGCAAATGGCTACGGCACATTGGTCTTCCATGCCTTCAATGCAAGGATTAGATGATCTGGCCTATGTCATCTTTACCTCCGGTTCGACAGGGGAACCGAAAGGGGTAATGGCTTCCCACCGGAATGCCGCCAATACCGTGCTGGATATTAATCATAAATTCCAGGTCACAGAAAAAGATGTTGTGTTGTCTGTCGCGCCTGCCGGGTTTGATTTGTCCGTCTATGACTATTTCGGGCTATTAGGTGTGGGGGGAAAAGTTATTTTTTCCATGCCAGAAACGGCCAATGACCCCAAAATCTGGCTAGACATGTTGATTAAACATCAAATTACGATCTGGAATAGTGTCCCTGCCCCCGTAAAAGTATTGGTAGACAGAAATGGTTCCGCATTGTCCACGATCCAATTAAGGTTAATCCTCATGAGCGGAGACTGGATACCTGTCGATCTCCCTGAACGTATTCGGGAAAGTTTGCCAAATACTGCGATCATCAGTCTCGGTGGCGCGACTGAAGGCTCTATCTGGTCGATACATTATCCGATTGAGAAAATTGATAAAAACTGGAAAAGCATTCCTTATGGCAAACCGCTGGCAAATCAGACTTTCCATGTTTTGAATAACTGGCTCCTTCCCTGCCCCAAATGGGTAACCGGAGAACTCTATATTGGCGGAGACGGAGTGACTCAAGGTTATTTGGGAGACGCAGAAAAAACCGCCCTGCGCTTTATAACTCATCCCGTCACGGGCCAAAGGCTGTACAGAACCGGAGATTTGGGACGATATATTGCCGATGGCTTGATAGAAATTTTAGGGCGCGAAGATAATCAGGTAAAAATCAATGGCTACCGCATTGAATTAGGTGAAATTGAAGCCTGCCTGCTGACCCACGAAAATGCCAGCCATGTTGTCATTGATGCCCCTGTCCATGCCAAAACCGGACAACGACATATCGTCTCCTATGTTGTGCCTGAGATGCCAGGAACGTTGGATAACCCGGCTTATTTTCAGGATCAATTGAGGGAAATTGCCCGCAAAACGTTGCCCTCTTATATGGTGCCCAGTTATTACATCTTATTACCCCATATGCCGTTAACCAGTAATGGAAAAATTGACCGTAAAGCGCTGCCCATTCCCTGGTCTGATAGCGAGGAACATGCGGATGCGCCGGTTGAACCCGCTAATGAGATAGAAGCGAAGATCCTGAAACTCTGGCAGGCACAACTTCAGCACGATGATTTTGATGTCACCGATGGCTTTTTTGATATTGGCGGGGACTCACTCCATGCCGTTGGTTTACTGAGTGCGCTGCGACAGGCATTTAATATTACGCCAGTTGGCGAACAGGACATTATCGAAGGGCTGTTCATGAACTCTAATATTCAGTCTTTCTCGCGCATCATTGAAACAATCGTCCAATCTCAGGCGGTGAAAGAGCTATGACCAAAATATATGATTATATCGTGGTAGGCGGTGGTTCAGCAGGCTGTGTGGCAGCCTCCCGCCTGTCTGAAAACAGCACAAAAGCCGTACTACTGATCGAAGCAGGCCACGGATCTGACGTACACAATCCTGCCAGCCCACTCAGAGATGCGTCAAGGCTGGTGTTGGAAGGATATAATTGGGATTACGAAGCCAATGTGCGCAATGATGATGATCGGTTCGCCGCTCTCATTGCTTCTCCTGCCCATAGACAAGATAACCCACAACAAACTCGCAAGCACAAGGAGCGCAAGCCGTTCAATTATCGCGTGGGGAAAGTCCTTGGGGGTTCCTCCGCCGTTAACGGTGCCATTGCCCTGCGAGGATTTCCAGGCGATTTCGATAAATGGGCCAAAATGGGGTGTCCTGATTGGGCTTGGCAGCAAGTTCTGCCGTGGTTTAAGCATTTGGAGAATGACACTGATTATATCGGTGATGATAACCACGGATCACAGGGTCCGATGTGTCTGCGCAGACCGGCAAATAGCGAGATCCATCCTCTTGATATGGCTTTTGCCCATGCCTGCGAACAGTTTGGCGTACCTTACGCCGATGATCTCAATATCGGTGAAGATCCTGCTGTCGGCCCTGTGCCCGCCAATGTCGTTAACGGCGCCGAAAGAGTCGATGTGTATCGTTCATACCTTGAACCGGTCCTGAATAGGGAAAATCTGCATGTGCTGACAGATGCCTTGGTCACACAGATCATTTTCAATGGCACTGTTGCTTCAGGAGTAAGAATTATTCAGGCGGAAGAAGAGCAGGTTTATCAGGCCAGACAAATTGTTCTCTGCGCTGGCGCAATTGGTTCGGCAACATTATTACAACGCTCAGGAGTGGGTGATCCAGAACATCTGAGCAGATTAGGGATCCCTGTTGTTGCGCAAGTGCCCGCCGTTGGCAGAAATCTGACTGATCATGCTTCCGTGGTGCTCTGGGCGCTGCCTAAAGCCGGTGTCTGTACTACTGGCTTGCCGTGGCGGCAAATTGCTGCCCGCATTAGAAGCGGTTATGACGCAAAAGTCGATGTGCAAATTGGCCTGCTGAACAATGTTGCCAGTGACACCGTACCGGGGTTCAGAGATCGCGTGACTTACCCAATGCTGGTTGGCGCTTCGGTCATGTTGATGCGTCCAGAGATTCAAGGACGGGTTTTCATCAATTCCGCTACGCCCACAGTATTACCACAAATTGATCTGCCGTTAACCCGCTCCCCGTCAGATATCGCCCGCCTTATCGGGGGAGTACGCAAAATTTGGCAGGTTTTACGCCACCCGGAAGTCGATGTTTTCCTTGATGGCATCCAATTTTGGTCAGACTCCATGATTCATAACGATGAAATCATGAACAGCGCAATCAAAAACCTGGTTAATCCAGGCTGGCACGCGTCGGGAACGATCAGAATGGGTGCCCATGATGATCCTGATAGCGCCACGCAAGAAGATGGCCGAGTCCGTGGCGTGACGGGGGTAACCGTTGCCGACGCTTCTCTCTTCCCCACGATTCCCTCTATGCCAACCAATCTGACAACCATTATGGTGGCTGAACGTATTGTCCGTTTTCTGCTAGAGAGAGAAACCACCCGCGAGCGGAGGAGAAATGGCAACTAATGGCAGACGGGTGATTTATGCCTTTCCTCATGCAGGAGCAACAACAGCGACTTATCGCCCCTGGCTAAATGATCTTATGACCACCCAATCGGCGATCTTACAACCCGTTGCGATCCCGGGTCGTGGTTATCTGGCTAAAGAGCCTGAAATTCACGATCTCGACGCCCTGATTGAACGACTGGCATCCGATATCCGGGCCGATTTTCAGCAGAAACAAGCTCAGGGTTTCACGGAGTGGATCACCTTTGGTCATAGCTTTGGTGGCGTGCTGAGTATCGCGGTGGGTCGGGCATTAAAAAACTATGGCACTTCGCCTTTATTTGGCGTGGTATCCAGCTCTGTTCCCCCTCATCGTCAACCCGAAGATGAACGGCATACATGGACAGATGAACAATTGATGCAGAAAACCAAAGCGGATCAAGGTACACCCGACGCAATCTTGAATGAACCTGCGCTGATAAAACCCATCATCCGGCAACTGCGCAATGATTACCTGATACGCAGCCAATTTCCCCGGCTTAGCAATATACAAGTGAGTTATCCACTGGTGTTGGTTTCCGCCACTCACGACAGTTATGTCACTTTGGCAGACATGGAGGCCTGGAAAAATTACACCGCTGGCGATATTTCCCTCACGCATATTGAAGGGGATCACTTTGCTGTGTATCGGCATTGGGACGTCATCAAACAAATACTACTGAGTAAGGCAACGGGCTGACAACAAATCTGGAGTGTATATGCGTATTGAGATTGATAATTTTGATAATTACCGGAAATCTTGCCGTGAATTCCTTGAACGTGAAATCGTCCCTGAGCATCAGAAATGGGAAGAGAACGGGCTGGTTGAACGCACATTTTGGCAGAAATTAGGTCAGTCAGGGTTGTTAGGCATAAGTGTCAGCCCTGAATTCGGGGGATTGGGAAAACACGACTATCGGTTCGCCGTTATTCTGACAGAAGAACTCATCAAGGCAGGTGTCACTGTACCCGGGATCGTGGCCCATAACGATATTGTTGCTAGCTACATTTTTGCCCTCGGGAATCAGGAACAGAAAAAGAGGTGGCTGCCGGAATTGTGCAGCGGACAACGGGTCGCCGCCATTGCCATGACGGAGTCGACTGGAGGTTCCAATACCGCAGACATCAAAACCGTGGCTAAACGCCGAGGGGATCACTATCTGGTGAATGGCGGTAAAGCTTACATCACCAATGGCATCAATGCGGATCTGATCGTGGTGGCGGTAAAAACAGAAGAGGGGCAACAAGGCCAGGGTATCAGTTTACTGGCAATAGAACGGGATATGCCCGGATTCACCAGAGGAGAGCCAGTAAAGAAAATCGGCTGGAATGGCAGCGATACGGCTGAACTCTTTTTCCATGACTGCAAGGTTCCTGTCACCAACCTGATTGGCCGTGAGAATCTCGGCAACTATTACTTTATGTCAGCCATGCCCCGCGAACGCCTCAGTATCTCAACTGTGGCGGTTGCCAGTGCAGAACATATATTGCAGAGCACACTGGAATATGTGAAAGAAAGAACGGCCTTCAATCAACCGATCGGCTCCTTTCAATACAACCGTTTTATTCTTGCGCAATTAGATACCGAAGTAAAAATTGCCCGCATTTACCTGGATAACGCCGTTGAACGCTTAAATCAGGGGCTGTTCAGTTTAGTGGATGCAGCCCGCATCAAGTGGTGGACGACCGAACTGCAAATGAAAGTGGCAGATCGTTGCCTGCAATTGCACGGCGGCTTGGGTTATATGCGTGATTCCATTGCGGGTAAGAATTGGCTAAATAGCCGCGCCCAGACTATTTACGGCGGAACCAGCGAGGTGCTGCAAGAAATCATCAGTAAATCCATTGGTCTTTAAGTCACCGTGATAAGTGGTTGGGGGAGGATATATCAGCTATGAATAAGATGAACAGCCAGTCGTGTCTCATTCGATCAGTCAATGTCAGTCAATGGAACTCGATCATTCTTAATTGGGCAAAGGCCGAGAACTGGGATATGAATGTGGACGATGCAGCCTGTTTCTTTCGGGTAGATCCAGAGGCTTTTTTCATCGCCTATCGGGGTATGCAACCCATCGCCTCAATATCGATGGTGAGTTATTCCGATTTTTATTCGTTCGGTGGCAATTTCATCATATTACCCGAATTCCGCAATCACGTTTGCGCAGGAAAAATCTGGAAATGGTCTATGGACTATGCAGCACACCGCACAATTGGCTGTGATGGTAACTGGGATAGAACGCAACTCTACGAAAAAAGAGGATTTGCCATCCATTACCGTAATGTCCGGCTTTCCGGACTCATCACGCAAAAAATCACGCCACCAGCGGGTGCTATTCCGATTACACCCGCCAATATTGATGAAGTCATTAAATATGATGCTAAATGCATTGGTGTTTATCGGGGGGCATTACTGGCTAATTGGTTCTGGGGCAAAGAACGTTATGGCTTTTGTACTTATTCCGGAACGGAAATTTCCGGCGTTATTGGCATAAGACGATCGCAAAATGGCTACCGAATAGGCCCTTTCTTTGCCGATAACGCGGACGCTGTTGAAACATTAGCCCTTACCGCATTCGCACAGATCCCTGATGGTTTACCTGTATCAGTCGATGTTCCCGAAACCGATAACAATGAGTTTCTCCAATTGGCTAGCGAATATGGGCTAAAGGGACTGTTTAACACATACAGAATGTACAAAGGCAATCTCATACCAAAGGGGCGGCTGGATAAGGTCAAGGCCATTGCGTCTTTGGAGTTAGGGTAATGGATATCAACAAGTCGCCATTACCTGAGTCGCAACATCATTAATATACTCATACGAGAGGTTATGTTATGGCAAATGAAACACCGACCTTATTTGAATGGATGGGGGGTCGAGAGGTGCTCATGAAGCTCATGGACACTTTTTATGCCAAGGTCGAAAAAGACGAGCTGCTTGCTCCGCTGTTTAAAAACATGAAATCCGATCACCCTGGTCATGTCGCCATGTGGTTGGAAGAAGTGCTCGGTGGGGAAAATCGCTATACCGAAGATCGGGGTGGCTTCAAAATCATGTTAAGCCGTCACCGTGGCAGAAGCATTCAACCTGAACAAAGAAAGAGATGGGTGGAATTGTTGATGACGTCAGCTGATGAAATCGGCTTACCTTCTGATCCTGAATTTCGTTCAGCCTTTGCCGGTTATATCGAATGGGGTTCACGCAGAGCGGAGGCCAATTCTCAGCCCAATGCGGTTCCTTCCCGTCGAGAAACTGTACCTAAGTGGGGATGGGGGGAAGCCCCCCCAGGAACGCCCTGATTTTTGAAGAAACTTAGAAGCAAAGAGGTGAGCTTATGCTGTTGGCTGTCAGTGACTTACATGTCTCTCATGCAACAAACAGGGCTATCGTCGAATCATTCAGGCCATCAGCACCTGATGATTGGCTGTTGCTAGCCGGTGATATTGCAGAGCAGGAATCAGACTTTACCTGGGTCATCAGTATGCTTTCCCAACGGTTTGCTCAAGTCGTCTGGACGCCGGGCAACCATGAACTCTGGTGCACACCCAAAGATCAACTCAAGTTGCCCGGCGTACTGCGTTATGAACATCTGGTCAATATCTGCCGACAGCATAACGTACTCACCCCCGAAGATGAGTTTCGTCATTACCGCACAGGCAATGGTACAACGGTGACCATTGCCCCTGTTTTTACCCTATACGATTATTCATTTAGAAATACCTATGACTATACGGCGGAACAGGCCATAGATCGCGCTCGTCGTTGTGGTGTCATTAGCTCTGACGAGTTCTTCCTGAAAACCTATCCCCATAGCAATGTTATCGATTGGTGTCGGGAGCGTATCCAATATACCGAAAAACGCTTGAATGCCATTCCAGATGGCGACGATATCGTACTTATCAGCCATTTCCCCATCATCCGTAAGCCGCTCGAATCCTTACGCAATAGCGAATTTTCCATTTGGTGTGGCAGTGAAAAAACGCATCAATGGGCATCAAGAAAAGGGATTCGTATAGTGGTATATGGACACTTACATATGCCTAATCTCGAATACATTCACGATGTTGCTCATTTAGAAGTCTCTTTGGGATATCCACGGGAATGGCAAGAGCGTCATGGCAAGGGTTCTTACTTAGTACAACTAGACGGGTTACTGGAACACGCTAACGCGTATAGTTCATCATCTATTTTTAGAATAAGAGGCTAATTTACCGATGAAGAATGATGAAATAATTCCACAGATAACACCTCGGATCTTAATTGGAGCAACCGGATCAGTGGATATCACCCTCCTCCCCAAATATCTTTCAGCAATTAAGGCGACGATTGACTGTACATTAACCGTATTGATGACAAACAATGCCACCACCTTTTTACCCGCCTCAACCGTAGCGCTCTATGCCGATCGGGTCATTAGCGGAGAGATGCCACACGATTGGCCAACAGACAAACCTTCACGCATTGTCGCGGATCATGACATTCTGGCCGTTTTACCTGCAACCGCTAACACACTTGCGACCGTTGCTTGTGGTGGCGCAACCCATCGATTAACCACAGTTATTCTGGCCTCTACATTTCCTGTGCTGTTTTTTCCTGTCATGGGGCACGTGATGTGGGAAAAAAAAGCGACACGCCGCAATATCACGCAACTACGTGATGATGGTTATCACGTCATTGAACCCGTGTGGCATGAAAATTTTGATGTTTCACTACAACGAAAGGTTGGGCATCCTTCATTACCGGATATTGAAACCGTTATTTCACTTCTGAAACAACATCTGTCAGAGTAAGTTCGAAATTAATCGCGTTATGGTGTCCAAATCTCAGTGACATATCACCACAATGGGTTCTTTTAAAAAGTTGTAGAATAAATATCTTTTAATATAGCATAAGTTTTATTTTCATCTATTTTGAGTCTGGTCAGAACATTGAAAATAAACACCTTAGAACCCATTTTATAACTATAAATCGGTAACTTATGTCACAATATCACAATCGTCCATTAAATAAACAAGATTATAAAACGCTGTCCTTAGCGGCTTTAGGTGGCGCTCTGGAATTTTACGACTTTATTATCTTTATCTTTTTTGCTGTTGCGCTTGGGGAACTCTTTTTCCCTGCGGATATACCTGAATGGCTCAGACAACTACAGACATTCGGTATTTTTGCAGCCGGTTATCTGGTTCGGCCTTTAGGTGGGATCGTCATGGCCCATTTTGGCGATCTCATTGGGCGTAAGAAAATGTTTTCACTCAGCATATTGTTGATGGCTCTACCCACTCTGGCTATCGGCCTGTTGCCCACCTATGACGTCATCGGTATTGCTGCCCCCATCCTGCTGCTCCTGATGCGGATTATGCAGGGAGCCGCAATTGGTGGGGAAGTGCCCGGAGCCTGGGTTTTTGTGGCAGAGCATGTTCCTCATAAACGCATCGGATTTGCCTGTGGTGTTTTAACGGCAGGATTGAGTTTGGGGATTTTATTTGGTTCTCTCGTCGCAACCATTATAACTTCGGTTTATTCCGGGCAAGAAGTCCTGGATTGGGCATGGCGTCTGCCATTTTTCTTAGGTGGTATTTTCGGTTTATGCGCCATGTATCTGCGCCGCTGGCTGCATGAAACCCCTGTCTTCAAAGAAATGCAGGAACGCAAAACGTTGGCAGAAGAGCTGCCACTAAAAACTGTCGTGTTTAATCACAAACGCGCCATCGCTATTTCCATGCTGCTGACATGGCTCCTTTCTGCTGGCATTGTCGTCGTTATCTTGATGACACCAACCTATATGCAATCGGTATTTAAGCTGGAACAATCACTGACTTTGCAAGCAAACAGTCTGGCAGTCCTCTCATTGGCGATTGGCTGTATCTTTGTCGGATATTTATGCGACAAATGGGGAGCCGGTATCGTGCTGATTATCGGTTGCATTCTATTGGCTGCCACAACATGGTTTTTCTATCACAATATCAGCCATGAACCGCTCAAACTCTTTAGCGCTTATTCCCTCGCGGGTCTGACTGTTGGTGTGATTGGCGCTACGCCTTTTGTGATGGTGAAAAGCTATCCGCCAGAAGTCAGGTTTAGTGGCATTTCATTTGCCTATAATTTGGCTTATGCCATTTTCGGTGGACTGACACCGATCTTCGTCACCATACTGTTGGCCTATACCCCTCTGGCACCTGCCTACTATATGCTGACTTTATCGGCTGTTGGCCTGTTATTGGGGGTTTACTTGCGGAAGAAATCTCTCTGAAAAAGTGGGCAGGAAATCAGAGGATTAATAAAACACAGGATGAGCATAAATCACCCATCCTGTTAAAAACGGTTAAGCGTGTTTCACGTCACCAATTGGCAGCACAGTACGGCCATATTGTTCATTCAGCACTTCGGCCATTGCCAGATAGAAAGCACTCGCACCACAGATAACGCCTTCAAAACCCGCGAAGGTCAGGATGCTGGCATCACCGGTGATATTGCCGATTGCCAGCAATGCGAACAACAACGTCAGGCTGCCGAATACAAATTGCAGGACACGGTTAGCTTTCAACGTACCAAAGAACATAAACAGCGTGAAAATTCCCCACAGGGCGAGATAAACACCAAGGAACTCTTGGCTGGTTGCTTCAGCCAGCCCCATCTTCGGCAGGAAAAGCAACGCAATCAGGCTCAACCAGAACAAACCGTAAGAGGTAAATGCGGTTGCAGCAAACGTATTTCCTTTTTTGTACTCAAAGATGCCGGCCAGCACCTGAGCCAAACCACCGTAAAAAATTCCCATACTCAAAATTGCGGAGGACAATGGGAAAAAACCTGCATTGTGCAGATTCAACAAAATGGTTGTCATGCCAAAACCCATTAAACCCAATGGGCCTGGGTTCGCCAACTGATTAGAATGCATACTTCCCCTAGAAAATACAAATAAAACAAAATATTAAAAAGCGTTCCTGGCACTTTCCCGCGCCAGGAAATCATAAAAGGCGGCGAATCATAATGTGATGGCATCAACTACACAATGGTCTGCGGAAAATTTTTTTATTAAATCTCAATTTTTTTTCAATTCTCCCCTTGATGATGAGATGAATGACCCCATCTAAGTCTCAACTACAGTTACTACTGAATATTTCGGCATTAGCTGGAAAACAAAATGAGGAATTTCTGGCGAACAACGCCATTGAAAAGCAGACATTCATCCTCATATAGCTTAGTAACTTGACCGAATATATGAATTCTTTGTGGAGGCGTTTAGATGGGTAAAATCATTGGTATCGACTTGGGAACTACCAATTCTTGTGTAGCAATTATGGACGGCACAACCACTCGTGTGCTGGAAAACAGTGAAGGTGATCGTACCACTCCTTCTATCATCGCATATACTCAGGATGGTGAAACTCTGGTTGGTCAACCAGCTAAACGTCAGGCTGTTACTAACCCGCAAAACACGTTGTTCGCCATTAAGCGTTTGATTGGCCGTCGTTTTCAGGACGAAGAAGTGCAGCGTGACGTCGCTATCATGCCATACAAAATCATGGCGGCGGATAACGGTGATGCATGGCTGGAAGTGAAAGGCCAGAAAATGGCACCCCCTCAGATTTCTGCTGAAGTTCTGAAAAAAATGAAGAAAACAGCGGAAGACTATCTGGGTGAACCAGTAACCGAAGCGGTTATCACTGTTCCAGCCTACTTCAACGATGCACAACGTCAGGCAACTAAAGATGCTGGCCGTATCGCGGGTCTGGAAGTTAAGCGTATCATCAACGAACCAACTGCTGCTGCGCTGGCTTACGGTCTGGATAAAGAAGTGGGTAACCGCACCATCGCGGTTTATGACCTGGGTGGCGGTACTTTCGATATCTCTATCATTGAAATCGATGAAGTTGATGGCGAAAAAACGTATGAAGTTCTGGCGACCAATGGTGATACCCACTTGGGTGGTGAAGACTTCGACAGCCGCATGATCAACTATCTGGTTGACGAATTTAAGAAAGAACAAGGCATCGA
This sequence comes from Xenorhabdus sp. SGI240, assembly GCF_040081915.1. Classification (NCBI taxonomy): domain Bacteria; kingdom Pseudomonadati; phylum Pseudomonadota; class Gammaproteobacteria; order Enterobacterales; family Morganellaceae; genus Xenorhabdus; species Xenorhabdus sp. SGI240. The sequence goes on along the minus strand of NZ_JBEBMB010000043.1, from coordinate 12,417 downwards.
CCTGCGTAATGACCCACTGGCAATGCAGCGTCTGAAAGAAGCAGCAGAAAAAGCGAAAATCGAACTTTCTTCTGCACAACAGACTGACGTAAACCTGCCATACATCACTGCGGATGCGACCGGTCCTAAGCACATGAACATTAAAGTTACCCGTGCAAAACTGGAATCTCTGGTTGAAGACCTGGTTAAACGTTCTATCGAGCCGTTGAAAGTTGCACTGAATGACGCCGGCCTGTCTGTCACTGACGTTCAGGATGTGATTCTGGTTGGTGGTCAGACTCGTATGCCACTGGTGCAGAAAGCCGTTGCTGATTTCTTCGGCCAAGAGCCACGTAAAGACGTGAACCCAGACGAAGCAGTTGCAATGGGTGCAGCGGTTCAGGGCGGTGTACTGGCCGGTGAAGTGAAAGATGTTCTGCTGCTGGACGTCACTCCACTGTCTCTGGGTATCGAAACCATGGGCGGCGTGATGACTTCCCTGATCACTAAGAACACCACTATTCCAACTAAACATAGTCAAGTGTTCTCTACAGCGGAAGACAACCAATCTGCGGTAACGATCCACGTACTGCAAGGTGAACGTAAGCGTGCCGGTGATAACAAATCTCTGGGTCAGTTCAATCTGGATGGTATTCAGCCAGCAATGCGCGGTACTCCGCAGATCGAAGTAACTTTCGATATCGATGCTGACGGCATCCTGCACGTTTCTGCGAAAGACAAAAACTCAGGTCGTGAGCAGAACATCACCATCAAGGCATCTTCTGGTCTGAATGAAGAAGAAATCCAGCAGATGGTACGTGATGCAGAAGCAAACGCAGAAGCTGACCGTAAATTTGAAGAGCTGGTTCAGATTCGTAACCAGGCTGACCAACTGATCCACGGTACCCGTAAGCAAGTTGAAGAAGCAGGTGACAAGCTGACAGAGGACGATAAAGCAGCGATCGAGAAAGCAACTTCTGAACTGGAAACGGCGGCGAAAAGCGAAGACAAAGCTCAAATCGAAGCGAAGATCCAAGCTCTGGTTGAAGCCTCTCAGAAACTCCTGGAAATTGCCCAACAGCAAGCCCAGGCTGGTGCTGCCGATGCAGGCACAAGCAACGCAAAGAAAGATGACGACGTTGTAGACGCTGAGTTCGAAGAAGTTAAAGACAAAAAATAATAGCCCTTAGCGGGCAAAGTAACAGGGCGCCTGTTACTTGTTAACTGGCACGGGCGTTGAGGTAACTCCACGCCCGTGCGTGCGTGTTAAGGGTAGACAATACGATGGCAAAAAAAGATTATTACGAAGTTTTGGGCGTTTCCAAAACCGCAGATGAAAAAGAGATCAAAAAAGCCTATAAACGGCTGGCAATGAAACATCACCCTGACCGTAATCAGGGAGATAAAGAATCAGAAAGTAAATTCAAAGAAATTAAAGAAGCGTATGAGATCCTGACAGATCCTCAGAAACGTGCCGCTTATGACCAATATGGTCACGCTGCCTTTGAACAGGGTGGCATGGGCGGTGGCGCGGGTGGCGGAGCTGACTTTAGCGATATCTTTGGTGACGTTTTCGGAGATATTTTCGGTGGTGGCCGTCGTCAACAGCGTCCTAGCCGTGGTTCAGACCTGCGTTACAGCATGGAATTAACCCTGGAAGAAGCTGTCCGTGGTGTGACCAAAGAGATCCGCATTCCAACTCTAGAATCTTGCGATACCTGCCATGGCAGCGGCGCCAAAGCGGGCACCAGCCCAGAAACCTGTCCAACCTGTCACGGTGCAGGCCAGGTACAAATGCGCCAGGGGTTCTTCGCAGTCCAACAACCTTGTCCTCAATGTCACGGGCGCGGAAAAATCATCAAAGAGCCTTGCGGTAAATGTCATGGACATGGTCGCGTTGAAAAATACAAAACACTGTCCGTTAAAATTCCAGCCGGCGTTGACACCGGTGATCGCATTCGCTTAAGCGGTGAAGGTGAAGCCGGTGAACACGGTGCACCATCCGGAGATTTGTACGTTCAGGTTCAAGTCAAATCTCACCATATCTTCGAGCGTGATGGCAGCAACCTCTATTGTGAAGTCCCGATCAACTTCGCAACGGCGGCATTGGGTGGTGAAATTGAAGTTCCAACCCTTGATGGCCGCGTCAGTCTGAAAATCCCTGCGGAAACCCAGACAGGCAAGTTGTTCCGTATGAAGGGCAAAGGGGTTAAATCCGTTCGCGGCGGTGTTCAGGGCGATTTGTTGTGCCGTGTCGTCGTAGAAACACCGGTTAAACTGAATGAAGAGCAAAAAGAATTAATGCGTCAATTAGGCGAATCCTTTGGCGGGAAAAGCGGTGAAACCAATAGCCCTCGCTCCAAGAGTTTCCTTGATGGTGTGAAGAAATTTTTTGATGATCTGACCAAGTAATTTAATGCTTTTGTGAGATCTCTGATAAATCCCGCCTGATTATTTTTCTAATGTACTGGCGGGATTTCTAATTTATTAAGCCACCTTCAATTTTAAAGGGAAGTTACCCCAGCTTCGTAGCAATCACCCCAGCCACAATCACAATACAAGCCAATAATCGCATTTTGCTAAACGGCTCTCGCAAGATAACAACTGACAATAACATCGCAAATAACACGCTAGTTTCGCGCAATGCAGCAACCAGCACAATGGGTGCATGGCTCATCGCCCAAATCACGATGCCATAGCTGAGTACTTGCATCAGCCCACCCAATAGCCCCTGTTTCCAATATTGGTGAAGCTTCCTTCCGGCGGTACTCCAATATTTGCAATACATCATCGCCCCCATGACCCAACCATTAATAGCAAACAGCCACAAGATATAAGCCAAGGTATTACCGCTCACTCTGGAACCAATACCATCAGATAAGGTATAACCGGCGGTAAATGCCGATGTTGTGATTGCCGCAAATAACGTTTTACGATCCAGATGAAGAGCATTTTTCCCATGTGGAAAAGCAATTAGCATAATTCCCACGATAATGAGTCCTACCCCCAGCATGGCTGGGGGAGGTAACATTTCCTGCAAAATTATCCAACTTAATAAAGCGGTAATGAGTGGCGCACAACCTCTGGCAATGGGATATACCTGCCCCAAATCTCCCGTCGCATAAGAGCGGCTTAAAAACAGGCAATAAGCAGTATGTAAAATAGCAGATAAGATTAACCACGGCACAGAAGATAATGACGGTAATCCAACCCAAAACAGACCCAATGTGGCAATAATTCCGGCAAAAAAGACAATAATTGAAATCCCTAAAAATCGATCAGCGCTAATCTTAACTAAGGCATTCCAACTGGCATGTAACAAAGCAGCGCCAAGGACAAACAGGAAAAGTAATGTTGTCATGGAGTATCTTACTCATCTCGTTATCACAAATAATGATTAAAACTTCTTCTGTTATGTAATGTAATTTATCAATATGTCGAAAACCATTATTCCATTATGTTACAATTCGAATAAAGCGATTAATGGTACATAAATAATCTACTTTTTCCGATGTCATAACTGATTTAACATGCATGACCTTGATCAATTTCATAAGTTAATTTATTCCATGACTGCAATCATTCGCCAATTTTTAAAATTAGAAGCCGCAGGAGGGATCTTTCTCATTATAGCGGCCATTATTGCGCTGGTTATGGCGAATACGCCATTACAGGGTATTTATCATCAATTTCTCGACCTTCCTGTTGCAGTGCAATTCGCCGCGCTGGAAATCAATAAGCCATTAATACTATGGATAAATGATGGATTAATGGCGGTGTTTTTTCTCATTGTCGGGCTGGAAGTGAAACGGGAACTCATGGAAGGCTCGCTTGCAGGTCACGACAAAGCCATCTTTCCAGCCATTGCCGCGCTTGGAGGGATGCTGGTGCCAGCCTTGATCTATCTGCTGTTTAATGGCAATGATGAGATCACCCAACAAGGTTGGGCAATTCCCTGCGCAACAGATATTGCTTTTGCACTGGGGATCATGGCGTTGTTGGGGAAACGTGTTCCCACCGCATTAAAAGTATTTTTGCTTGCGCTGGCGATTATTGATGATTTAGGTGTCATCCTCATTATCGCTTTGTTCTATACCAAAACGGTATCTTTGACAGCATTAGGCTTGGCTACCGCCATGATTGGGCTACTGGTTTGGATGAATTGGAAAGGAATCGCTAAAACATCCGCTTATCTGATTGTTGGTACTGCTTTATGGGTGTGTATCTTGAAATCGGGCATTCATGCCACACTGGCTGGCGTTATTGTCGGGTTCTTGATCCCCCTTCGAGATAAAAAAGGTGAGTCACCTTCTGAAACGTTGGAGCATGAACTGCATTCATGGGTTGCTTATTTAATTCTGCCACTGTTTGCTTTTGCCAATGCCGGTATTTCATTACAGGGCGTCACATTAGATGGCTTAACCAGTATATTGCCTATAGGCATTGCCCTTGGCCTGTTTATTGGCAAACCATTGGGTATTTTCCTGTTTAGCTGGATTGCGGTAACACTGGGAATGGCTAAATTGCCGGAAAAAATTGGCATGAGGCAAATTTTCGCTGTTTCCGTACTGTGTGGGATCGGTTTTACCATGTCTATTTTTATCTCAGGTCTGGCATTTGAAGGTCTCAATGACACCTTCAGTACTTATTCCCGCTTAGGGATATTGATAGGTTCTACAACCGCAGCCATTGTCGGTTATGGACTGCTAACCCTACTATTACCGAAGAAAAAAAACGTAGTCAAAAACAGATGAATAGACTAATTTAAGCACAGATATAGAAAGAATTTCCGAGGTAACTCATTCTCTTAATATTCGCGGCAAAACGTTTATAACTGCGATACTGCGAATATTTTCATAGTTATAGAAAATAGTCATAGAAAATAGCAATAGAAAAATAGGAAAACGCCATAATCTGGCGACCTGAAATGTATGGTCACGGCTGTTATACAGGTGTGAGCCGATACACAAGGATAAATATATGCGGGTTTCACATTTAAATTTTAACCACCTCTATTATTTTTGGCACGTTTGCAAGGAAGGTTCTGTTGTGGGGGCAGCAGAAGCGCTCTACCTGACACCACAAACCATTACAGGGCAGATAAAAGCGTTGGAAGAGCGGCTGGGTGGAAAGTTATTCAAGCGTCAAGGAAGAGGTTTAGTCCCCTCAGAACTGGGGCAACTCATTTTCCGCTATGCGGATAAGATGTTTACACTCAGCCAGGAAATGATGGATATCGTGACTTACAGCCGAGAATCAAATCTGTTGTTTGATGTCGGGGTCGCTGATGCGCTGTCTAAACGTTTAGTGAGTAAAGTGCTGGAAACAACCGTTGTGGAACACGAAAAAATCCACTTGCGTTGTTTTGAATCAACACATGAAATGCTGCTTGAACAACTTAGCCAGCATAAACTGGATATGATCCTATCCGATTGTCCAGTGGATTCCTCGCAACAGGAAGGCTTGTTTTCAGTGAAATTGGGGGAATGCAATATCAGTTTTTATTGCCGCCAGCCGATCCCAGAAAAGCCCTTTCCCGCCTGTTTGGAAGAGCGCCGTTTATTAATCCCAGGGCGCCGCTCTATGTTAGGCAGAAAGCTCCTGACGTGGATACGCAATAAAAATCTTGAAGTTGAGGTGCTGGGCGAATTTGATGATGCTGCTTTGATGAAAGCGTTTGGTCTGTATCACAACGCCATTTTCATTGCGCCTTCTTTCTACGCCAATGATATTTTTGCTGATAGTGATATTGTTGAGATAGGTCGGTTGGATACGGTGCAGGAAGAATATTACGTCATCTTTGCCGAGCGTATGATCCAGCATCCGGCAGTCCAGCGCGTGTGTAACAAAGACTTTTCTGCTTTGTTTAGCTCACCACCAAAAAGTCGTCCTGAAAAATTATATTAAATTATGCGATAAAACTAGCAGATACAAAAAAACCGGCTTAAAGCCGGTTTTTTTAGCATCATCAAAACCAATGATTACATGGCTTTGATTTGTGCTGCCAGAGCAGATTTATGACGTGCTGCTTTGTTTTTGTGGATCAGACCTTTGCAGGCGTGACGATCAACAATTGGTTGCATGTCATTGAATGCTTTCTGTGCAGCTTCTTTGTCGCCAGCAGCGATAGCCGCGTAGACTTTCTTGATAAAAGTGCGCACCATAGAACGACGGCTCGCATTGTGCTGACGGCGTTTCTCAGACTGTATGGCGCGTTTCTTAGCTGATTTGATATTAGCCAAGGTCCTACTCCCAAATATATTCTATCGAGGACAATTCAAAGGCCGAGGAATATGCCTGTTCAGCCTTCTTTTGTCAATGGATTTGTGCAAATAAGCGTCGTTGTACAGCGACGCTGGTTACGTTGTGATGGGGCGGGATTTTATCAGCTTACTCAGAGGGAATACAGCCTTTCGCAATAAAAAACTGAATGAATCACAGAGAAATGCGATAAATTAAATATTTTTCGGGCATCTGGCCTATTTTTATTGTATGAATCAGGTTATTAATTAAAACCCTTTGTGATCGTGGGTTAACCTTGCGCTTTGTACAAGGTATAATCCGGCAATTTCCACGGTATTGAGCCAGCTATGGAGCTAATTCGCGGTATACACAATATCCGGGCGCGTCACCATGGTTGCGTGCTGACGATTGGTAATTTTGATGGTGTCCATCGCGGGCATCAGGCTTTATTAAAACACTTGAAGCAAGAAGGGCAGCGTCTCGGATTACCGACAATGGTCATGATTTTCGAACCGCAGCCTCTGGAAGTTTTTGCGCCAGATAAAGCGCCAGCCCGCCTGACAAGGCTGAGAGATAAAATAAAGTATCTAGCCCAAAATGGCGTTGATTATCTGTTATGTGTGAAATTTGACAAACATTTTGCAGCCAACTCACCTGAAGCCTTTGTTTCACAGTTGCTCGTTGAAAAACTGGGGGTTAAATTTTTGGCAATAGGCGATGATTTCCGTTTTGGCAAAAATCGCCGCGGGGATTTCCACTATTTGCAGCAAGCAGGTAAACAATACCGTTTTGATGTCGCCAGCACAGACAGTTTTTGTGACAGCGGTCTTAGGATCAGCAGTACAGCCATTCGTCAGGCACTGCAAAGTGATGACCTGGCCTTGGCCGAAATATTACTGGGGCATCCTTACAGTATAAGTGGCAGAGTTGTTCACGGTAAGCAATTGGGACGCACCATCGGTTTTCCTACTGCTAACTTACCGTTGAAACGTCTGGTTGCGCCTGTTCTGGGTGTTTATGCTGTTGACGTCCATGGATTGGGCAATAACCCCCTACCGGGTGTTGCAAACATCGGCAATCGCCCTACCGTTGCGGGTCAAGGCCTGCAACTTGAAGTGCATTTGATTGATACCCAAATGGATCTGTATGGGCATCATATTGATGTGGTATTGCGCAAAAAATTGCGTAATGAGCAGCGATTTGCTTCGCTTGATGCGCTTAAACAGCAAATCGCAAATGATGTGGTTGCTGCAAGGGACTATCTCTTGCAGCAATCCAAGTCATGTATCTAGCGGAAAATTGGAACTGAGAATCGATAATGAGTGACTACAAAAACACCCTGAATTTACCGGAAACAGGGTTCCCTATGCGCGGGGATTTAGCGAAGCGCGAACCTGATATGTTGAAACGTTGGTACAAAGAAGGTTTGTATCAGGCAATTAGAAAAGCAAAATCTGGCAAGAAAACGTTTATTTTGCATGATGGCCCTCCCTATGCAAACGGCGATATTCATATTGGTCACTCAGTTAATAAAATTCTCAAAGATATTGTTATTAAGTCCAAAGGGCTGTCAGGCTTCGACTCGCCTTATATTCCAGGTTGGGACTGCCATGGTTTGCCGATTGAGCTTAAAGTTGAGCAGATTATCGGCAAGCCAGGGGAAAAATTTTCCGCCGCTGAATTCCGTGCTGAGTGCCGCAAGTATGCTATGACTCAGGTTGAAGCACAGAAAGCAGGCTTCAAACGTCTGGGTGTCCTGGGCGATTGGGATAAACCTTACCTGACCATGGACTTCAAAACAGAAGCCGACATCATTCGTACTCTCGGCCGCGTTATCAAAAATGGGCACTTGCTGAAAGGCGTAAAACCCGTTCACTGGTGTACTGATTGTGGTTCCTCCCTCGCCGAAGCGGAAGTGGAATACTACGATAAAACGTCCCCTTCCATCGACGTGCGCTTCGTGGCCGTTGATGCCGATGCCGTGTACGCCAAATTTGATGTACAATCACAAGGTCTGCCTGTTTCCTTGATCATCTGGACCACCACCCCGTGGACATTACCAGCAAACCGTGCGATTGCCCTGGGTGCCGAAATCACCTACCAATTGGTCAAAATCAATGACGAATGTATCATTCTGGCGGCTGAACTTGTCGAAAGTGTTATGCTGCGCGCGGGTATCACTGCATGGGAAGTTTTAGGCGATTGCACGGGAGCCTATCTTGAACTGATGCGCTTTAGCCATCCATTCATGAGCTACGATGTTCCCGCCATTCTCGGTAATCACGTCACCCTTGAAGCCGGTACAGGGGCAGTTCATACCGCAGGTGGTCATGGTCCAGACGATTACGCTATCAGCTTAAAATATGGCCTTGAAATCGCTAATCCCGTTGGCCCGAATGGTTGCTATCTCTCCGGCACTTACCCTTCTCTGGATGGACAATTTGTCTTCAAAGCTAACGACATCATTGTTGAATTGCTGAAAGAGAAAGGCGCATTGCTGCATACGGCAAAAATTCAACACAGCTACCCGTGCTGCTGGCGCCACAAAAAACCGATTATCTTCCGTGCAACACCACAATGGTTCATCAGCATGGACAAAAAGGGTTTGCGCGAACAATCACTGAAAGAGATCAAAGATGTTCAGTGGATACCTGGCTGGGGACAGGCACGTATCGAATCAATGGTAGAAAACCGTCCAGACTGGTGTATTTCACGCCAGCGTACATGGTGTGTGCCAATGTCTCTGTTTATTCATAAAGAGACCCAAGAGCTACATCCTCGCACCGTTGAATTGATTGAAGAAGTCGCCAGACGCGTTGAAGTCGATGGCATTCAAGCATGGTGGGATCTGGATGCAACAGAACTACTGGGTGATGAGTCCGCAAATTACACCAAGGCACCAGACACACTGGATGTTTGGTTTGATTCAGGAAGTACCCATTCTTCGGTTGTAGATGCACGTCCAGAATTCAACGGCAATTCAGCCGATCTGTATCTGGAAGGTTCTGACCAGCACCGTGGCTGGTTTATGTCTTCACTGATGCTGTCCACTGCGATTAAAGGCAAAGCCCCTTATCGTCAGGTTCTGACTCATGGTTTTACCGTTGATGAACAAGGGCGTAAAATGTCCAAATCCATCGGCAATACCATCAGCCCGCAAGATGTGATGAACAAACTGGGCGCAGATATCCTGCGTTTATGGGTGGCAGCAACTGACTATACTGGCGAAATCGCTGTTTCTGACGAGATCTTGAAACGTTCGGCTGATGCTTACCGCCGTATCCGCAATACCGCCCGGTTCTTGCTGGCAAACCTGAACGGTTTCAACCCGGAAGAGCACATGGTAAAAGCAGAAGATATGGTGGTTCTGGATCGCTGGGCAGTCGGCCGTGCTCAGGCAGCACAGGCAGATATCCTCAAACACTATGAAGAGTATGATTTCCACTCAGTAGTTCAACGCTTGATGCAGTTCTGTTCTGTGGAGATGGGTTCGTTCTATCTGGATATCATCAAAGATCGCCAGTACACCGCGAAAAGTGACGGCCTTGCTCGTCGTAGCTGCCAGACTGCCCTGTACCATATCGCAGAAGCCCTGGTTCGCTGGATGATGCCGATCCTGTCGTTCACTGCCGATGAAATCTGGTATGAATTGCCCGGTAAACGTGCTCAATATGTCTTTACCGAAGAGTGGTATGACGGTCTGTTTGGTCTGGCAGATGGCGAAGATATGAACGATACTTTCTGGGCTGATCTGCTGGCAGTACGCGGCGAAGTGAACAAAGTTCTGGAACAGGCGCGTGCCGATAAACATATCCGCAGTTCACTGGAAGCGGCTGTCACACTCTATGCCGATGAAGCCCTGGCGGAAAAACTCAACCAACTGTCTGATGAACTGCGTTTTGTCCTGCTGACCTCTCAGGTTGAAGTAGCTGCTTATGCAGCCGCCGGTGAGGATGCGCAGCAAAGTGAAATTGCTGGCTTGAAAATCGCCTTGCGTAAAGCAGACGGAGAAAAATGTCCACGTTGCTGGCATTATGCTAAAAACGTGGGCTTGGTGGCGGAACATGCTGAACTTTGCGGCCGCTGTGTGACTAACGTTGCCGGTAACGGTGAAGAGCGTAAATTTGCCTGATGAGTACACCCATTTGTTCCACCGGACTTCGCTGGCTCTGGCTGGTTGTCGTGGTATTAATACTGGATTTGGGCAGCAAGCATTTCGTGTTGCAGCATTTCACGCTGTATGAATCCATGCCATTGATACCTTATTTCAATCTGACTTACGCCCAGAATTTAGGGGCAGCCTTTAGTTTTCTGGCTGATAAGGGCGGCTGGCAGCGTTGGTTCTTTGCATTGGTGGCTGTTGCCATCACAGTTATACTGCTGGTCATGATGTATCGTTCCCATGCCAGGCAAAAACTGAACAATATTGCCTACGCTCTGGTGATTGGTGGGGCATTGGGAAATTTGTTCGACAGGCTGGTCCATGGCTTTGTTGTCGATTTCATCGACTTTTATGTCGGAGAATGGCACTGGCCTACCTTTAATATTGCAGATTCTGCAATTTGCATCGGGGCAGCTCTCATTATCATAGAGAGCTTTATCAGCCCTGGTGACAAGGACAAGCAAGCGGTCTCGAAAACTTAGTCATTGAAAGAATGATAATAAAACCAGCTCCGGCTTAGTTAATCGGGGCTGGTAACTTCGTCTATACCCAATAGTGGTATATTTGCAATCATTTTTTAAGTAAAAGGCTTGAGCAATATGTCAATGCAGGTGCAAACGCACAGTGCAGTTTTATTACATTTCACATTAAAGCTGGATGATGGCTCTATAGCAGACTCGACTTACAACCAAGGTAAACCCGCATTATTCCGCCTCGGTGATGGTAGTCTTTCTGCCCCACTGGAAGAGCAACTTCTTGGTTTGAAAATCGGTGATAAACATCAATTTACTCTGGCTGGAGAAACTATTTTTGGCAAACACCACCCTGATTTAGTTCAATATTTCACTCCTCGTGATTTTTCCGATGCCGGTATCCCAGAAGTGGGAACCATCATGTTATTTACAGCCATGAACGGCAGTGAAATGCCAGGGTTTATCAAAGACGTGGCTGAAGGTTCCATTACTGTTGATTTTAACCATCCGCTGGCTGAACAAAACATCACTTTTGAGATTGAAGTGCTGGAAATTGACCCTCAGTTGGAAGAAAACCATGCAAATATTGCTGGCTAACCCTCGTGGTTTCTGTGCCGGTGTTGATCGTGCTATCAGCATCGTGGAACGCGCACTGGAATTGTACGGTGCCCCTATCTATGTTCGCCATGAAGTGGTGCATAACCGTTATGTGGTTGACAATCTCAGGAAGAGTGGCGCTATCTTCATTGAAGAAATTTCAGAAGTGCCTGATGGCGCTATTCTGATCTTCTCAGCCCACGGTGTTTCCCAAGCCATTCGTGCAGAAGCCCGCTCCCGTAACTTAACCATGCTGTTTGATGCAACCTGCCCATTAGTCACCAAAGTCCATATGGAAGTGGCAAGGGCGAGTCGCAAAGGCAAAGAGGCGATTTTAATCGGTCATGCCGGTCATCCCGAAGTAGAAGGCACCATGGGGCAATACAATAACCCCAACGGGGGGATGTATCTGGTGGAATCACCGGAAGATGTGTGGAAACTGCAAGTTAAAGATGAGAATAACCTCTGCTTTATGACCCAAACGACACTTTCTGTTGATGACACCTCAGAAGTGATTGATGCACTTAACGCAAGATTCCCCAATATTGTCGGCCCACGCAAAGATGATATCTGCTATGCCACCACTAACCGTCAGGAAGCGGTACGTGATTTGGCATCAGGGGCTGATGTCGTGTTAGTTGTTGGTTCTAAAAACTCATCAAATTCAAATCGCCTGGCCGAACTCGCACAACGCGTAGGCAAGCCTGCCTATTTGATTGATTCAGCTAAGGATATCCAGGCAGAGTGGATCACTGGTGTGAACGCAGTGGGTGTCACAGCGGGTGCATCGGCACCGGATATTTTAGTACAGCAGGTGATTGAACGCCTGAAAACGTTTGGCGCAGAAACAGTTAACGAACTGCATGGCAGAGAAGAAAATATCGTTTTTGAAGTACCAAAAGAGTTACGGGTTGAAGTGAAAGAGGTTAATTAAAGTAATTTTATTTAATTAACCCGAATTCT